>JASGGM010000001.1:0-34929 GCA_047605045.1 Acinetobacter sp.
TGAGGACGAAGCCGATATTACCAGAAGCAATACCGCCGCTTATCTAGATCTTGGTCTAGATATAACACAGCAATGGTTTGTTGGCTTAGCGGGCCGTTTTGAACACTACGATGACAGTTCAGGCAACACATGGAATGGAAAAATCACCACGCGTTATGAGTTTTTACCCAATTTAGCTGTACGAGGTACCATCAGCACAGGGTTTGTTGCACCATCATTATTACAACAGGGTTATGGAACAACAACCGTTGGGTATGGACCAGATGTAAATGGTATTTACGCCAATCGTAAAGGCAAGTTGGTACGTCCCGACTCTACACTTGCTCAAGCGCTTGGCGCCAAAGCACTTGTCCCAACAAAATCAGTTAACTATAGTCTCGGTTTAACGTATAGCCCAATTAAAAACTTTAATATCGCGATAGATGCTTATCGAATTGACCTGAAAGATCGTATCGCTCAAACATCCGCATTATCAGGTACTGGAATTAATAGCATTTTAGCTGCTAATGGTTTTAATGACATACAAACTGTTCAATACTTTGCGAACCTATTTGACACCACTACCAATGGCATTGATATTGTGGCTGATTACACCCAACAACTACAGCAATATGGACGAATACGCTGGAGCTTAGGCTTTAACTATAATAAAACTAAAATTACAGATATCGCAGAAAACCCAAGTGAATTATCGGGAATTAATATTGACCGTGTAGGTCGCGCTGTAATTGGATCAGTTACTGTTGCCAATCCGAGAACAAAATTTACCCTTGGCTCTAACTGGCAATATCATAAATTTGATATTAATACTCGATTATCTCGCTATGATCGGGTGATTTTAAGAGGAGCAACTGCAGCGACCGATGCATATTATGGTGCAAAATGGATTGTCGATTTAGATGCAACATATCATGTCACGGATAATTTATCATTTACATTAGGCGCAGATAATTTATTTAATACATTTCCAGATAAAACATCGCAAGCGGTTATTACTGCAAGTGGAGATACTTCCGGTGGCTCTAAATATCCAAATATTTCACCTTTTGGGAGTTATGGTGGATATTATTATGGTCGCATCAGTTATAAATTTTAAAATAACATAATAAAAATCACGCTAAATTTGCGTGATTTTTTTAATTAAATCTGCCACATGTTCAGGGTATTCCAATGGAAACATATGTCCACCTTTCGTTAAAGTATATGGAATTCCCTGTTGTTTGTTTGCTAATTGAATAAATCCCTTTTTTAAGAAAGGACTATCCTGCCCCACAATACTTTGTGTGTTAACAGGAGGTTGTCCACGACGACTTCGCCACCAATAAGATGGATTCGTTCTGAAAATTTCCACTTCGTCCATTTTAGGAATAGTCAGTTTTACCCCACCTAAATCCTTATCCTCTGTTAAAGCATATTGAATATAATCCTGAAAACAGCGCTCATCAAAATCCCTAAAAAACGCCTTTTTTCTCAGTAACTCTGCCGCCTGATTGCGTGATTGCCAATGATCACGCCGTTTTTTCGAAATGCCCGCAGGAGTTAAACGATCTAACCACTCAGGTGAAAGCACTTTAACAATATCCAGAATAAACCCTGCTTTTCCCATCATCATTGGTGGATCAAGCATGATCACTTGCTTAAACAGTTCAGGTCGTTGACGACTGGCCAAAAAGGTCAGCAATGAACCTAGTGAGTGTCCTACCCCAATCACTGGCCGTCCTTGTGCTTGCTGCTCAATACTATCGATCACCTGCCGAATAAGATGTGTCCAATTCTGCGTCACAGGATAACGTGGGTTTGGCCCAAGCTCTGAGATCTCAATCACTTCAAAGTCCTGCCGCAGTCTATCGAGCATGACTCGATAAACTTTGGAAGGAAGCCCATTGGCATGTGCAAAATGAAGTATAGGTTGATGATTATCTGACATGCCTTGTTATTGTTCCTACAATGTATCAATTGAATTTATTGCAACTTCATCTGTTGTTCAGTATGTAATTGCTGACTTACCGTCTCACTAAATCCTTTTCCAAAGGATGCTCCCATTTTACCCAAAATAGACTCGAATGGACTATGTTGAACTGTATAATTCACTGTTTTATCGATTTTAAGCTCTCGCTTCAAGCTTTCAATGTTACCTGTACGGTCAGCAATTCCAAGTTTAATCGCTTGCGCCCCACTCCAAAATAGGCCTGAAAAAATTGCTGGATCATTACTTTTTAAACGAGAACCTCGACCTTGCTTAACCGCATCAATAAAATGTTGATGTACATCATCCAAAACAGATTGTACATGCTGTTTTTGCTGTGGATTAACAGGCTTGGTCATGCTTAAAATATCTTTGTTGTCGCCAGAAGTTAATGTACGATCTTCAACACCTAGTTTTTGTGCTAAACCCGTTACACCATAATTCGGCATAATGACACCAATCGATCCAACTAAACTCGATGGATTCACCAAAATTTCATTGGCAGCCGATGCAATATAATATGCACCTGAAGCCCCCATATCCCCAATCACAGAGTAGACTTTCTTATTTGGATATTTCTGTTCTTGATAACGAATTTCTTGCCATATTTCATCGGATTGAACAGGCGACCCACCTGGTGAATTAATATTCAACACAATGGCTTGGCTTGTTTTCGCATTAAATGCTTGGCGAAGTGCTTTAATCGTATCTGCACTATTCACTGAATTCGAACTACTTCCCCCAGCTTCAATCGTTCCTTCTATATCTACAATCGCAATGTGTTTGGCACTGGTTGATGGCGCATCCGATGTTTCTGTATCGACACTACAACTACGGATCATTAGAAATAGAATAATAAATAAATAAATAAAAGTTAGGCTTTTGAAGAAGATTCCCCAACGGCGCGCTTTACGTTGTTCAGTGACTGAACTGAGCACAACCTTTTCAAGCAATTGCCATTCTTGACCTGTTTGAGAAGTACTTTGTGGTGATTTTGGTTGTTGATTTTCATTCGATGGTTTAGGTGGCCATTCTGACATTGATGTAAATCCTCAATATTTTAAAATGTCCCATTATATACACTGATTGATGTCTCCCTGTCTAAAATAACAGTTTTCACATATAATATTTTAATCTGTGATAATGAATGATGTTTACTCATATTTTCTAATGTCAAGTTCTAACTTTTTTACCTATCAGGCTCTAAAACTAATTAGCAAGCAACCGCTTCATTTTGCGCGTTTTTTTGCGCGTTTGCTTGCAACAATTACCAATAACTTACATATTGCCAAAACAGCAAAAGCAGCAGATTTAAATATACAAATTGCTCTTCCTGAACTGGATGAGAAACAAAGGCAATGTATTGTCAAAGAAGCGATTCAAAATGAAATGACCTCTTATTTTGAGTTTTTTAATGTTTGGGGAGCAAGTAATAGTCGAAATATTGCTCGAATTCACAATATCGAAGGTGAGTCATATTTTCACGATGCAATATCCCAAAACAAAGGTTTAGTTTTAATTGTGCCGCATTTTGGTACATGGGAAGTCATGAATGCATGGTTTGCACAGCATACACACATGACTATTATGTATAAACCGATTAAACATCCAGTTGCAGATAAATTTGTGCGCCAAGCACGTAGCCGTGAAAATGCAAATTTAGTTCCAACAGATGAATCGGGTGTTCGTCAAGTTTTTAAAGATTTAAAACGTGGTGGAACAACCGTTATTTTACCTGACCATACCCCACATATTGGTGGAACACCAATCGATTATTTTGGCATTCCATTAGCCTCAAGTAATTTATCTGCAAAATTGATTCAAAAAACCAAAGCACGCGCTTTATTTTTGTATGCAATTCGTAATGAAAATGCAGGTTATAATATGTTTATTGAACCAATAGATGAAAAAATCTATGAAGGTACTGACTGTGATGGAACACGCATTATTCACAGTATGATCGAAAAACTAATTCTCAAATATCCCCAACATTATCACTGGAGTTATAAACGTTTTAAAGCAAACCCTCAGCTTGATAATATTTATAATTTACCTAAACAGGAAGCATTAAATAAAGTTACCCAAGTATATCAAGCACGTCAACGAGAGTTGCAAGCAGAGTCATCGACGCAACCATTGCTGTAAGTGCCGTGTATCTTGTTCAACCCACTGTCCTTCATCGTTTAAATGAAATGACATTGTGCCTCGTGTAATAGTGTCGTGCATGGGGATTTCCAACCTTTTTAAGCGTTGTTGAACCTCTTGACTCGGATGTCCATATCGATTTGCAAAACCTGCGGAAACCAGTGCCAATGCGGGTTGATAGTGCATTAAAAATTCATTGGATGAACTAAATCGGCTGCCATGATGCCCAAGTACCAGAAGGTCGACGGGTAAATGTGGATAAACTTGCATTAAGCGCTGTTCTGCCATTTGCCCAGCATCTCCCATAATCAATATATGACGTGTGCCGACAGGATGTTGGTAGGTCAAATATACGACACAGGACATTTCATTTTTCTGTCCCTTGATATCACCTAAATCTGATTCTGTAGGTGATAAAATTTCAAAACTGAGTTTTCCGACGCGCCACTTCTGACCTGCATGACAATATTCAAACTGTGTACCCGTTGGCATAAATGCTGGTTTTTCATTGCTCATTACTTTCTTAGGTTGAATTTCTTCTGCAAGCTGCGCAAATGCACCACTATGATCTTGATCGAGATGGGTTAAAATCACATGTGATAAATGCTTCACACCATGCTGGGCAAAAAATGGGAAAAGTACTTTCTCAGCGATGCCATGACCTTGTTGTTCATTATATGAACCACCTGTATCAATAAGAAAATGTTGCTGATTTTCTCGTATATATACAGCCTGCCCTTGCCCTACATCTAAGATTTTTAATTCAAAATCAGTATTATACTTTGCATCAATAAACAGTGGAACGGCGCACAATACTGCCCAAGTTCTCGGTATAACTCCTTTTGGCAAAAACAAAATCACAATGAATATGCTTAAGCTTGCAATCTGCCATGGTGTAAAACCGAACCATTGTAAAGCATGTGGTGAAAAACTGGAAAGACCATCCAATACATAGATTAATACCTGTAAGCCCAAATCTGCACACTGATATAACACTGTAGCCAGTGGTGGAAGCAAATAATGTATCAACGTTGCAAAAATATTCAGTGGTACAATGACACTTCCAATTACAGGTACAGCCAACACATTTGCAATCGGCGATAACCATGAAATTTTTTGAAAAAAGAATAGTGCGATTGGTATTAAAGCAACAAATATCTTCCACTGTGATTCCCACAAAATGGCGCATATATTTTTCACACGATCAATAATATGACGTTCAGGTATTTCAGGTGTCCGAGCAATGGTTTGATAAATTCTTAACAGAATAAAACATGCACCATAAGATAACCAAAACCCAGCAGACCAAATACTGAGTGGGTCAAACAACAATAATAACGAAGCACTAATAAATAAGACATTTAAAGATGATACATGCCATTTCATCCACAAACACACGACCAAAGTCACTGCTGTAAATAACGTACGACAAGCAGGAATTTCAAAGCCAACAAAACCACAGTACAGCAGAACGCAAGCAAGAAACGGAAAACTGAGTAGATAGGGCTTAGGATAACGTAAATAAAAATGCGGGCAAAACTTGCAGATTATGCCGTGCAACATTGCACTCATCAGCACAGCAAAAATTAAAACATGGGGTCCTGATATCGCCAGTAAATGGCTGATTCCCAATTGCTGAAATTGCTGCTGAACACTTTCCGATAAAAGGCTTTGATCTCCTGTCAACAGCGCTAACATTAAACCTTTTTCTATAAAGGACTGTGTTTGTAGAAGCTCACGACTTTTTAGACGTTGTTGCTCAATCCAAGTTTTAGCCTGTGTCTGGATCGTCGATTGTTGTTGAATAAAATGTACGCTACTTAACGCCAAGGCTTCATCAGGGGATATTTCCTGACTATACTTGACTCGAAAATTAGCCATCCAGTTCTGTTGTAAATACCACTTTTCCAGATCAAAAGCACCATCAACCGCATAACCATGTGCAGGTCGTACTTGACCTTGTACGCGATAATAATGCCCTATCTTAAATTTCGTTTGTGTATCGGTATCAGGATAAATATTTGCAACCCACAAAACAGATTGCTGATGTTGTGCATCCCAAACCTGCATCACCTGTTGACTACCATTGGTATTCAACTGATTGATACGATCGATATATACCACGACCTCATCACTATGAATCGACAATTGTCGTAAATCTAAGCGTTGTTTTAAATGTTGTTGTGCATAATCGGCAGCAAAACAGAATACCATGCACAAGATTAAAATTTTTTCCGTATACCACCATGTATTCTGTTGTGTGATTTTAGGAATCCGAAGCTTGTTTCGAATCGCCACAAACCATATCACACAACTAAAAAATAGTATCCATTTCAACATTGGTGGAAAGATAAAATGCTCCCAATATCCAATGCTTGCGATCCCCAAAATCCACGCAATACCGCTTAATATCCACATGTTTCCAACATCATTATTATAAAAAAAGATATAAAAAAGGCCTGTTTACAACAGACCTTCATTAAAACTTACATGAATGACTTTAACAAGCACGACGTGAATAATTTATGGCTGCCAGATACCATCCTGCATATGTAGAATTTTATCGGCAGTTTGCGCCAATTGTTCATCATGCGTGACAATCAACATGGCCATATTAAACTCTTGTTTTAAATCGTTGAGTAACTCAAAAATACTCACTGCAGTATGTCGATCTAAATTTCCTGTTGGTTCATCTGCCAACATGACTTTCGGATTGGTCACCAACGCTCTGGCCAAAGCAACACGTTGCCGCTCTCCGCCCGAAAGCTCACCTGGTTTATGCGTCAAACGATGCGACAAACCAACCCGTTCTAATAAATATTCAGCTTTTTGCTTCACTTCGGCATATTGCGATGATTTGCGTAACATCAATGGCATTGCGACATTTTCTAATGCAGAAAATTCAGCCAATAAATGGTGAAACTGGTAGACGAATCCCAAATGTTCATTGCGTAAATCACCACGTTTAGTTTCATTTAAATGGTCAAAACGTGCACCATTCAAATACACTTCACCTTGCGTCGGGCGATCCAAACCACCCAACACATGCAAAAGCGTACTTTTACCAGAACCACTGGAACCCACAATCGAAATAAATTCACCTGCTTTAATCTGCAAAGAAAGCCCCTTTAAAACATCAACATGACTTTTACCATCGGTAAAAGTTTTATTAATATTTTTCGCTTCCAGTACAATCGCATCTGCTGCATTATTCATAGCGCAATGCCTCCGCAGGTTGAATTTTTGCTGCACGCAATGCAGGGTAAATCGTCGCCAAGAAACTTAAAATTAAAGAGACGGTCACAATCAGCACTACATCCTGCCAGCGTAAATAAGAGGGTAAATAGTTAATAAAGTAAGCATCAAACAAATGCCACCCCAAACGTGTATTTAACCAGTCGATCACATTACTAATGCTGGAAGCCAAGACAATCCCTAATACTGCACCTGCCAAAGTCCCAACCACACCAATAATCGTGCCTTGTACCATAAAGATTCGGGTAATGGTTGCAGGCGATGCACCGAGTGTTCGAAGAATAGCGATATCGGCTTTTTTATCCGTGACCACCATCACCAAAGAAGAGACAATATTGAATGCCGCCACAAGCACAATAAGGAACAGTAGCAAACTCACCATGGCCTTTTCCATTTGAATGGCACTGAATAAATTACCGTGCGTATACGTCCAATCAGAACCATAAAAACCTGCTGGAAGCGATTTCACAATGTCTTGTGTGACCTGTGGTGCCAGAAATAAATTATCCAGCTTCATACGAATCCCTTGCGCACCATCAGGTAAACGCAACAGTGTTGACGCATCATTTAAGGCAATATAACCAATCGTAGAATCTACTTCTGCACCAATACTAAAAATCCCCACAATTTTAAAACGCTTAAATCGTGGTACAACGCCAGCTGGTGACGGTGTTGCTTCTGGAAGCACCAAAGTTACACTATCATTCAAACCAAGACCCAGCGCATCGGTCATTTGTTTACCAAGTACAATACCGAAACTGCCTTTCTTTAAAGCATCGATACTACCCGCCACCATGTGGTTTTGAATAATTGAGACATTTTTTTCATATTGAGGATCAATCCCGTTGACCATTAAACCCGACACCTGACCTTGTGCTGTCAGCATGCCTTGTAATTGAGTAAATGGTGCAACGCCTTGAACATGTTCATGGCTTTTGACTTTATTGGCTAAATCCGGCCAATTGGTAATGATCTCTGTTGAAGAAACACTGGCTTGTGGAATCATCCCCAACACACGGTTTTTCAACTCACGGTCAAAACCATTCATCACTGACAAAACCGTAATTAGAACTGCTACACCAAGTGTCAAACCAATCATCGAAACAAGGGCAATAAAAGAAATAAAATGATTACTCCGCCGAGCACGGGTATATCTCAAACCGATATACAGCGAGATGGGTTTAAACATAATGACTTGAATCCAAGATATTTTCGGAACTTATAGCACATGAACAATCATGAGGTATAAGCATAATTATAAACTGTAAAAATCTTAGCCTGATTACGCTAAAAGTAAACCGCATATTCTTCACAATTCACGATTCTATTGTACTAAGCATGTTAAGCAATCCATTAAAACAGTTTCAAATGATACTTTCATCTGCATAAAGTTCAACATATGACACCATGCACTAAAAAGATTGCTTATTAAAGCGTTTGCGCCACTGCTGATGCAAAGTTAAATCACGATAAAAATAAAGCAATAACCCCATCATTAAAATACTTGCACCGACAAAAACCTGTAATGTCAGCATTTCATGATTTAGTAATGCACCCACGATTAATGCCAATAACGGTGTCATCACATTGGTCAGCGATAAAGTCGTAGGTTGAATATTCTGTACCAATTTAAAATAACAAAACATTGCCAATAATGATGCCATCACCACCGTATAAATAATCGACAATATTGATTTAATCGAGGGAAAGTGATGAGGAAAAGACGACCAAATAAAAGGAATAATGAGCAAGGCAAATAGAGTCGATACCAAAATTGACCCCGTAGCTTGGGCCATTGGTTTTAACGGTGCATTAATTTTCTTTACCCAAAAAATAGATAAAGCATAATTAAACACACTGACCAACATAATCAAAATACCAAGCGGATGAATGTGCTGTTGATTGCGACTCAAACAAATCATTGCCAAGCCTGCTAAAGCGACAAACATGCCACACCACTGGATCAGCTGTAAGCGTTGATTAAACAGCCCCCAACCAATTAAACCTGCAATAATGGGCGACAAGCCAAACATTAACGCAATCATGCCTGAATTTAAATATTGTGTTGCAAGATAAGTAAAAAATTGCGAGCCAATTAAACTAAATGCACCTGCCACATAACTATGCATTGCTTGTGCTGTAAAAGGAAATTCAATTTTCAATACTTTTAAAATCAAAAATGCCGAGGGCAATGCCAGCAAAAAACGAAAGATTAATGCCCAAAAAATGTTTAAATCCGATACGCTCCACACAATCGCCAACGGCGTTGTCGCCCAAATCATGACCAACAAAATATAGGTAAAAACAAGATGATGCCGAGATAAACCAGCCATAACTAAACTCGTGTTTTACGTAATTGACGTTGAATGGTTTGATCTAAAGCACTGGAAAATTCTCGTTTATCACGCTCATTAATCGGCTTAGGTCCACCTGTTTGTACACCTGCACCACGTAACGTGTCCATATAATCCCGCAAATGCAGACGGGCTTTAATATTGGATTCAGTAAAAATTTCACCTCGGGGATGAATCGCTATCCCGCCCTTTTCAATCACTTGTGACGCTAGCGGAATATCTTGTGTAATGACAATATCATTCATCTGCATCTGCCTCACAATTTCTTGATCTGCCTGATCGGCCCCACTCATGACTTGTAAAGATTTGATTCTGACCGATGGTGTAATACCAACAGCTTGATTAGCAACAAAAATAACCTCAAGCAAATAACGGTCCGAAGCACGAAAAATAATTTCACGTAAAATGCGGGGAATTGCATCGGCATCGACCCAAAGTTTAAAACTGGTCACAATATGAAAATCAACAAAGTAAGATGCTGTCTAGTGTATCAAATCTACTCACAAATTTGAGAGTTTGTTTAAAAAACCATCCATCTCAAAATAAACACACCAAACAGACCATAAAAAACGTGGTGATCATGTAAAAAAATTCATTCACGACTTGAAAAATGCTTGTTTATCCTCGATAAATAGATCAAACAGATGAACCGTATTAATAGCCATGCAAAATAACAAACCCGATATACTCAGCATTGATGATGCTCATTTTGGCAGCCATATTGAACACTGGAATTTACTGACTGACGATCCAAGTACGGTTGTTCCAAAATGGTTAGGGCAAGCTTTGGATGCGCCTGTCATGCCAATGGGTTTATGTGATTCTGAAGATGACATGGATACTGGAACATGGCTCATTACAGGACCGAGTGAATCAAAAATTCAATTCTCTCAAATTATTGCTGTCGAAAATAACAAACCTAAGGCCGTTAAACTGGCATTCCCAAGTTTTGAAGGACCATACTCCACCCCTGTTAAAATTGAACGAATCATTACGAATCAAGCGAATACTCAAGCAGTTTTAAGGTTAAATGTCGGACAAAATGCCACTGTTTATGCCTTTGACAGCCTTTATAGCGTGAATCATGCACATTATCAAAAAGACCACAGCTATCAAGCTCATTTAAATGCATGGGCTTATGAATTAGAAACAGTCCATGAAAATGAGCAAATTATCGTTGATGATCCTGCTTCAATTAAACACCACAGAGCATTAAATGACATTTTGATTCAGCATAATGGAATTGCTCCACCCAACCTGCAAGAATTAATTGAAGCATGGCAACCTCAAACTGAGGAGGATACAGCCCCAGTAACTGTCGATTTCTCACAAATGGTCGCTTATTTATATGGTGAAAATAGTGGCCAAGAAGATGAAGCATGGTTTCAAGGTAAAATTGTAGGTAAAACTACAACCCAATGTATGGGTGAAGAATACAGCTTATATGATGTCACGCTATTATTAGAAGATAATCAACCTGCGACATTAATTCGCATTGCCACTAAAGCGGAAGAATATAAAAACTTCGATATCGGACAATATATTCGTGGCAATATTTGGATTCAAGTCAATATTTTTAATCAATAGTGTTATGAATTGCAGTTTAAAATGAATAAAGGCTTTTCATAGACTATTATTTATGCTAAAAATAATAACCTTATATTAGCATAAATAATTGATCGTATTTTTAGGCCTTTTTCAATGAAAATTACGCAAGAACAGACCTCCAGTATGATTCAGCCGCACACTCAACCACGAATCAAAATCGACTCAGGCGCTTTCTGTTTTTTCATGCTTGGCATGTTTTTGGTTGCGCTATTTATCCACCACTTTGCAATATTCTAATTGTAATACGCATAAAAAAGGATAGCTCAAGAATGGCTATCCTTTTTTTATGTTTGCAATTTAATGCCAAGTATTAACCATGGCGTTGTGCAAATTCATCCATAAATTTGATTAATGCCTGCACAGCATCTAAAGGTACAGCATTATAGATACTTGCACGCATTCCACCAACTGAACGGTGTCCGGCCAGATTAAGTAAATGATTCTGTTCGGCTTCTTGCAAGAATAATTTATCCAAATTACTATCGGCTAAAGTAAATGGCACATTCATCAGTGAACGATTTGCGATTGCAATGGGATTATTATAAAAATCGCTGCTATCGATATAACCATACAATGTATTGGCTTTTTCCACATTAACTTTATGAATAGCCGCTACCCCACCCTGCTGTAATAACCATTCAAACACGAGGCCCGACAAATACCATGCATAGGTAGATGGTGTATTCACCATTGAATCGTTTTTTGCTTGTGCACCATATTTTAATAAGCTTGGAATTTCAGGTTTTGCTTGATCAAGTAAATCATCACGCACGATGACCAAAGTTAAACCTGCTGGCCCGATATTTTTTTGAGCACCCGCATAAATTAAACCGAATTTAGATACATCAATCGGCGCAGATAAAATACTTGATGATAAATCAGCAACCAGCGGCGCATCACTTTGTGGAATATGATCAAACTGCAAACCGCCAATCGTTTCATTTTCACAATAATGTAAGTAACTTGCATCACTTGATAATGTCCAAGTATTTGGGTCGGTAATTGCAAATTTACCCTCAATTTGCGTACCTGCTTCAACAACGTGAATATCGCCATAACGTTGCGCTTCTTTAATGGCTTTTTCCGACCAAATACCCGTATGAATATAATCTGCTTTAGGATTATTACCAAGTAAATTCAATGGAATAGATGAGAATTGTAAGGTCGCGCCCCCTTGCAAAAATAGCACCTTGTAATTATCTGGAATGTGTAACAATTCACGGAGATCTACTTCAGCTTTTTCTGCCACTGCAACATAATCTTTACTGCGGTGACTCATTTCCATAATGGAAACGCCTTTCCCCTGCCAATCGAGTAATTCTTGTTGAGCTTTTTCTAATACAGCAGTCGGCAAAGCAGCAGGTCCAGCACAGAAATTGTACGCACGCATGAGTGTTCCTTTTACAGTCTTAAATACAACAAAGTGACGTTATTTAAGCATAAATTGGCGACTCAATGTTGTATATCTACCAGTTATTATTTCAATTTAAATTTAAAATCAAGCCATATTTTTCGATAGTCATCGCCTTAGATATATTTTAGAATAGACATCAAAATGGCCTCATTACTACAATAAATCAAAGTAATGTCGTAGAAGATTATCGTACAATTCAAGTATTTTATCCAAATGATTGGCTGTAATAATGCACGCTGAACATGAAATGAGATCAACTTGATCTATTTAGGTCTGGAATATTCATGCCAAAACACAAGAAACCATATACAACTTTATTTCAATATTTCATGCGCTGGAAAAACTGTGGTCAATACACGCTTATCACAACAGCTTCACTGTGTTTTTACGCAAATGCTTTTGCTGACGATGTATCTTATGCTCAGGCAGAACAACATATTTTACAGTCCAGTTATACAACACAAGCCAGTACAGCCTTACAACATGCTTCAGAAGCAAACCAAAAAGCCGTTCAATACTTAGGTATGCCCCGTGTCGATTTGAATGTAAGAGCTTATAAATTTCATACAGAAACTGATATTCCCCTACAAGGGATCAAGCAAAACTTAGAACAAACTATTTCACAAAGTGTAAATGATCGAATCTCTAGTATTGGCGGAGATTTAGGATTAAGTCAGGATCAAACTAGCCAGATCAATACAGGCGTTAATCAAACCATTCATAATGGCGTGAGTACAATTCCAGATACTGCCGATGTCTCTTTTAGCGATCAAACCATTCGTTCTACCGTTTCTGTCATCGTACCTATGTATACGGGCGGTTCAATTACAAGTACAAAAAACCTGTCTCATTTACAGGCTCAACGCAGTCAGCTAAATAATCAACAACAACAGGATATTCAACGTTTTGAAGTGATTCAACGTTATTTTAATGTGCAATTACAGCAAGCATTACTAAAAGCCGCACAGAACAATGTGAAAGCAATGCAACAACATGTAGAAAATGCCTATAAACTGGAGAAACAGGGATTCATCAGTAAAGGACAACGAATGCAATTTGAAGTTGCGCGTAATCAGGCATTAATCGCACAACAAACTGTAGAAACTGAACGACAAAACAGTTTATTTAGTTTTCATAATTTAATGCGTAATGAACGGGACTTGCATTTAACGACCCCTCTATTTATTAATAGTACGCCAAATCATGCTTTGGCAAATTATATGCAAAGTTATCGGCAACAATCGAGCTTAGTCCGTAAAATGCAAATGGATACGGACATTGCCGAACAGAATATTAAATTACAAAGTGCTGCCAAAAAGCCCAGTATTTATGCATTTGGTGAATATACTTTAGATGATAAACAGAATTGGATTGTCGGTGTTGTAGCACGTTATAACTTATTTTCTGGTATCAATCACAATCAAAAGATTCAAGCTGCCGAATGGGAACATTATGCAGCACAACTCATGGCGGAACGAACCAAACAAGAAATCGAAAATATGCTATTTAAAGCCTATGCAAACATGCTTGATGCCCAAAAGAAACATGTACTTTTACAGCAGAATTTACAAGCAGCACAGGAAAATTTGCGCATACAAAATCTTTCATTTAAAGAAGATATGGGAACCGTTGCACAAATCATTGATGCTGAAAATGCCTATTCGCTGACACAAGCTCAAATTGCCACAAATGCCTACCAATACATTTTAGCATTAGCGACATTATTACAAAGTCATGGTTCAATAGC
The DNA here is from genome assembly GCA_047605045.1 of Acinetobacter sp. Lineage (GTDB taxonomy): Bacteria > Pseudomonadota > Gammaproteobacteria > Pseudomonadales > Moraxellaceae > Acinetobacter. The sequence goes on from JASGGM010000001.1 coordinate 14,490, forward strand.
ACAATTTAAAGACTATACAAACCAAGTGAATACAACATTTATTCAATAACAAATTGTCGGGACAGCCATGATGAATCAAGATCAACAACCAAGCCCTGAGAAACCAGATCAAGTTCCTGCAAGCTCGCAAGACCAAACATCTGGTTTAGACCATTTGGGAACTCAAAAAAATACGGATGACAAAAAACCTAAATCTGCAATCCTCAAATTTATCGTTTTTATTCTAATACTTTTAATTTTACTGGGCGTTATTATTTTTGGTCTATGGAAAAGCTATCAACCCCAAGTCGTTGAGGTGCAAGGTCGCGTTGAAGTAGAAACGGTACATGTCAGTACCAAAGTTCCAAGCCGCATTGCTGAAATTTATGTCGCAGAAGGCCAACTGGTTCAAAAGAACCAACCTCTTGTACGTCTGTATAGTCCCGAAATTGATGCTAAAAAACAACAAGCCTTGGCAACACTACAATCCGCTTTGGCCCTACAACAAACAACAGAACGCGGTTCTCGTGAAGAAAATCTCGAAAGTTTATATGCCAATTGGCAAAGCTTAAAAGCACAAGCGCAACTGGCAAAAACTACCTATCAACGTGGTGAGAATTTATATGTACAAGGTGTGATTTCTCGACAACGACGAGATGAAATGTTTGCTGCACAACAATCCGCTTCACAAATGAGTGAGGCTGCCTATCAGCAATATAAACGTGGTAAAACAGGTGGAACACCGCAACAACGCTCCAGTGCCGATGCGCAAGTAAAAATTGCACAGGCAGCTGTTTCAGAAGCCAATGCGCTAGAGGCCGAAACTCAATTGCTGTCACCGATTGCAGGACGCGTTTCAAAAGTCTATGGCAAGACATCAGAGTTGGTTGCCAGTGCCGTACCTGTTATTCGTTTATTGGATGAATCTCATTTGTGGGTAAGTCTAAATGTACGCGAAGATCAGTATGCTGAAGTGTATCGACAAAAAAAATTGACGGGTTTTATTCCTGCATTAAATCGTTCAGCTGAATTTAATATTCAGGACATTGGAGGCTGAAGGTGATTTTGCAACCATTAAAACCACACGTCAAACAGGGGGTTACGATATTCGCAGTTTTAAATTACATCTGCAACCAACGCAAAATATTGAAGGCTTAAAGTCAGGAATGAGCGTGTTGTTTAAACTCAAGCAGGCCAAATCTGAATGATGCGTTTAATATGGCGCGAGTTACAGCAACTAAAACAGCATAAATGGGATTTATGCATGGTTACTGTTGTACCCTTATTGGTCATTTTACTGTTTAGCACCATGTTTATTCATGGCAAAGCTGAACATATGCCTATTGCCATTATCGACCAAGATCACAGCCAACTCAGTCACAACATTGAAAAATATCTACGTTTGAATTCAACACTGGATGTTGCTTTAATCAGCGACCAAACACAGGTCGTAGAAACTGCGCTGAATAAGACCCAAATTTGGGGCTATATTTATATTCCCGAAGGCGCAGAGCAGCGATTATCTCGTGCTGAAGACGCACAAATTAATATTTTTTATAATCAATCTTTTTATAGCATTGGCAGTAGTATTTCAACTGCAATGAGTAGCAGCACCATTCAGGCAGCATTAGATTTTTTAAGTCAGGATCATCTTGGCAACATGATTCCCTATGCCAATTTTCCAACGCCACATTTGAAAATCTCACCCCTCTATAATCCAAATATGAGTTATGAGTTTTTTTTAGAACCTTTTGTTATTCCAGCAGTTTTACATCTATTATTATGCTGTGTTGTTGCTTTTTCGATTGGCCAAGATTTAAAAAAAGACTTTCATTATTGCCAAAATTCAAAACAGGTCATCTATAGCATTTTTGCTAAAATCTTGCTCTACGTGACCATTTTCTGTGCATGGACATGGGGCTGGCTGTTTTGGATGATCCTCATTCGTGGATGGTTTGTAGCAGGCCATCTATGGCTACTCTTGCTTGGACAATTTGCACTTTATTGTGCCTATGCACTTGTGACCGCAGTTGTCGTCATGTTCACGCAAAATTTAGCAAAAACATTTGGCTTCATTGCCATGTATGGTGGTTCATCTTTAAGTTTTTCTGGTATCAGCCTACCCATTAATAATGCCCCTTTGTTTACGAAATTTTGGTCGAATATTATTCCTTTTACCCCTTATGCAAAATTACAGACTGAGCAATGGGTCATTGGGTCAGATGCAAACATCTCGATGATAGCCCTATTCATTTTACTATTACATCTCTTCATTTATTTGGTTTTGATACTCCTAAAAACACAGAAAATGTATCAATACAAAAATATGGTCACATCACCATTGTTAGACAATCGAGGTGAGCAATGAGACTATTTTTCAAATATTATGTACAAACTTTTAAAAATATTGCAGCAAATAGTTCTATTCTTACGACCCTTATTTTAGGCGTGATTATATATGGTTTTTTCTACCCAACTGCATACCAAGCACAGAAAGCTGAAGCATTGCCAATTATCATTGTCGATGAAGAACGTAGCGAGTTGAGTCAATCCATTATTCAAGCAGTCAGTTATAGCCCTAATGTTGAGATTAAACAAATTACAGGAAATTTTTTAACAGCAGAACAACAAGTTAAGAATCAAAAAGCTGAAGCAATTTTGTATCTTCCTCATAATCTCAGTCAAAGTCTGATGCATGGTGAAACGGGTGGGATTGGTTTTTATTTAAGTGCTGCCTATTTTGTCAAACTGAAAGACATTGCTTTAGGAATGGGAACAGCGATTGAACATAGTCTTGCTGAACAGTTAGAAAAATTTGGACAAATCTCGCATTTTAAATTTGAACAATCCATTCACTCTACGCCCTTATTTAACCCACTTTCAGGTTATGCGAGTTATATTTTTCCAGCCGTTAGCCCACTCATTATTCATCAAACAATTTTAATTGGCTTATCCATGTTGATTGCCAGCTATCGGGAAAAATTCTGGCAACCCTCAGCAACAGAATTTTTTGCAACTTTTGCCAGTGTATTGACCATTGGTTGTATCGGCTGTTTATATTATTTTGGCTTTATTTTTTGGTTGTACGACCTTCCTCGTGGTGGAAATTTTTGGGGGATGTGCTTAGCTATACCGATTTATATCAGTTATACCGTTGCTTTCAGTATGTTACTCGCCTCTTTTTTCGATATGTTGGAACGAGCTGGTCATGTATTGGTGGTCACATCTATTCCTATTTTTTTACTGTCTGGCGTTGCTTTCCCACATGAATCTATGCCTGTTTTAATACAATATCTGGCTTGGTTTTTGCCGACGACTTCAGGCCTTCACATGTTTATTCAGTTGAATCAAATGGGTGTGCCCACTTGGATTGTAATACCAAAATTGTTATATATCGGTGTTTTTGGTCTTGTATGTCTGGCACTTGCTTATTACCGTTTAGTTATTGCACCACGCCCTGCCAGCCAATAACATCATTTTAAACATGCAAATCTTTAGCGTAATATGCAAAAGAGCCTTCTAAAAGGCTCTTCGTTTCATTCAAATCATTATAATTTAAATGATTCTAACAACGTCGCTTGTGAATTATGCGCTTGCTCGCCTTCTTGTAGCTGCGTACGTACCCAATTACCATTACCTTGAAGCAACCATGCTTGTTGATTATCTTTCAGATAATTCAATAAACCTTGCTGGTAAATCCGTTTGCGTAATACAGCATCCTGAATGGGGAAACAAGCTTCAACACGGTTGAATAAATTACGGTTCATCCAGTCTGCACTTGAGCAATAAATACGTGCATTACCTTGATTTTCAAAGTAGTAAACCCGTGTATGCTCTAAAAAACGTCCCACAATCGAACGTACTCGAATATTTTCTGAAAGTCCTGCTAAACCAGGACGTAAGCAACAAATCGAACGAATGATCAAATCAATTTGCACCCCAGCTTGAGAAGCTTCATACAGTTTGTTGATCAATTCAACTTCAGTTAAGGCATTGACCTTAATAATAATACGTGCTGCTTTCCCCGCTTTTGCTGCGGTAATTTCATCATCAATAAAGCCCACTAAATGGTTGTGCAAGGTAAATGGCGCATGAAGCAATTTTTTCAATTTTGCCATTTTGCCCATCCCCGTTAACTCTTGGAAAATGCGATGTACATCTTCACAAAGTTCTTTTTCAGTCGTGAGCAAGCCATAGTCCGTATAAATACGGGCATTACCAGCGTGGTAGTTTCCAGTCCCCAAGTGTGCATAGCGTACCAATTTATTGTCTTCACGGCGAACCACCAAAATCATTTTGGCATGTGTTTTATAGCCTACAATACCGTACACCACGACAGCACCTGCTTCTTGCAACACATTGGCCACTTCAATATTAGATTCTTCATCGAAACGGGCACGTAGTTCTATTACAGCCGTGACCTCTTTACCATTACGGGCAGCTTCTGCCAACACTTGTACAATTTCCGAATTTGCACCACTGCGGTAAAGTGTCTGTTTAATTGCTAAAACCTGAGGATCTCGGGCAGCTTCACGCAAGAATGAAATAACAGGCGCAAATGATTCAAATGGATGATGAAGCAAAATATCCTGCTTTTTCATTGCAGCAAAAATATTTTCAGATTTAATCAACACTTTTGGAATGACAGGTGTAAAGGCATCGTACTTCAAATGAGGACGTTTAAAATTAGATAATAACCGTGCCAAATTTACTGGCCCATCCACTTTATATAGCTGATCTTCTGCCAGTTTAAATTCTTTTAAGAGATGATCATAAATATGTTTTGGACAGTTTTCAGTCACCTCTAACCGTACTGCACGACCAAAACGGCGAGAACTTAATTCACCTTTCAATGCTTTGGCTAAATCGTCGACATCCTCGTTTAGCTCTAGGTCAGCATTACGGGTCACACGGAATTGGTAACATCCAGTAGCTGTCATGCCCGGGAACAAATCAGAAACATGCTCATGAATAATCGCCGACAACATGACATGATGCTCTTTACCATCGGTCAATTCATCGGGCAAGCGTACAACACGAGGCAATGAACGTGGTGCAGGAACCACGGCTAAATCGATTTGCCGACCAAATGCATCTTTACCTTCCAGCGTGACAATAAAGTTTAAACTTTTATTCACCAACCGTGGAAATGGATGAGCTGGATCTAAACTAATGGGTGTTAATACAGGAGCAACTTGTTCCTGAAAATACTTACGTACCCACGCAGTTTGTGCTGGTGTTAATTCGCCACGACGTAAAAAACAAATATCTTCTTCACGTAATTTTGGCAAAATTTCTTCATTCAAAATACGATATTGGCGTTCAATGGCCACATGTGCTGTTTTTGAAATTTGATCTAAAACTTGTTTTGGTGTTAAACCATCGGGACTATGACTTTCATTGCCCAATGATAATTGTTCCATGACCCCAGCCACTCGAATTTCAAAAAATTCATCCAAATTACGTGAAAAAATTAATAAAAAGTTCAGCCGCTCCAATAACGGATGTAGTGGATCGACTGCTTGCTCTAAAACACGCAAATGAAAGTCTAAAATGGAAAGTTCACGGTTAATATAACGGTCATTATAAGCATACTCTGCTACATGACTTGATTTCGATGATGTTGCCGCAGTTGCTCCTAGATTTGGAGTTACCTCAGTGTTCATACATGTTTCCGTAAATTATAATGTTTTCATTACAACAGTATGCTTCATCTTTATGACAATTTCATAAAAGCATGACTATTTTCTCTAAAATTATACATTGAAAATTTTAAAAATAGTTGTTCCTCACTGACCCGTTGGCAGCTGACTATAACGCATATATTTTGCAATAAATCGCTTGCGAAACTGGAACTTTCTATCATTTGGATGATCTTGATAATATTTAGGATTCGGTAATAAAGCCGCCAGAAAAATTGCCTGATCACGGGTTAAATTTTTACTGCTTTTATGAAAATAATGCTGTGATGCTGCTTCAACACCATAAATATTATCGCCGAGTTCGACCGAGTTTAAATAAACTTCTAGAATTCTTTGCTTCGACCAAAGCAATTCCATCATCACTGTAGCAATGGCCTCCTGACCTTTTCGAAGAAAAGACCGTTGATTATACAGAAATAAATTCTTCGCCAATTGCTGTGAAATGGTAGACCCTCCAGCTACAATTTCACCATTTTTCTCATTGCGCATCAACGCATGGGTCATTCCATCGACATCAAAACCATAATGATGAATAAATTTACCGTCTTCAGCCGCAATAACTGCTCGTTTCAAATTTGAACTTATTTGATCATAATTTTGCCACTGATGATGAATTTCTACCTTTGGATTTTGCCATGCATGAATTCGCATAAACATGGTTTGCTCCACATCATGACTTTTCCACCAACATAGGCTTATAAAAATCCAGAGTTGAATTAAAATAAATACAATTGAAACCAATATAAAAACACGTCGAATCAAGGTTTTCATTGCCTTAAGTTACTCCTTGAATTCATATTCTATGCTAAGCTCAAGTTTTAAAATTTGACACAGCATACCATGCCTGAAATGCAACAACCTTCATTTTATCGCAGCCAGCTTGATGTTCAGCTTTGGTGGATGACGGCAATTTTAATTGCACTGAATGTGGGTTTATATTTGTGGCAAATTACTTCAGGTGTGGATAGTGCCAACCCCTCCATGATCGATGCAATCGCATGGGGGGCAGATTATACACCGCTGACCTTTCTTGAAGAGCCACAACGACTGTTCACCAGTATTTTTTTTCATTTCGGTTTTATTCATCTGGCTTTAAATATGTGGGGACTCTACATATTCGGTAGTATTGCCGAGCAATTGTTTGGTCGTTTTTATTATTTAAATCTCTATGTCATTTGCGGACTTAGTGGAAGCCTACTTAGTAGCTGGTTTAGTATTCAAGATAGTTTAATGTTGATGCAACATCCAGCTGCGAACTACTTACCCGTTGTTCATGCAGGCGCCTCAGGTGCCGTGATGGGAATTGGTGGGGCACTCACGCTTTTATCTTTTTTCCCGCCACTGCCCCATCAGCGCTTTGTTTTACTCAAACGCACATTACTCATGGTATTGGCTTTAAATCTTGCCATAGGTTTCATGATGCCAAACATCGATAATGCTGCACATTGGGGTGGCATGATCATGGGGGTCCTCATGGCAGCAGTATGGATTCTTTTTCAGCATCAACAGTACCCAACAGCTGCCAAAATTTGTGGATGTATCCTCGGCTGGAGCTGTATCGTGGTGAGCTATTTTTATTGCCAACATCTGGTGCTGACTGTCACACCACTTTGGCAACAAATTTTACAGCAACTGCACTTAATGAATTAACGCAAACCCGAACAGTTGTATTGATCATTCCATCTGAAAGCCGATTTATTCTCTTAAACTACTTAAAGGTGCGATATTGTATAATTGCCGAAAACGATAACGCCCAATCAAGCCACACAAGACAGCCATAAAAATCGGTAACACCAACCACAATGGCCCATGTAATTGCAACGCCATGTCAAGTTTCAAGCTGGCAATGGCACTCATCGCTTCTGCAAATATACAGGCAATAATCCCTGCGACGAAACCAACAAAAGCAAACTCAATACCAAACATCTGTTTAATTTTTTGTTTCGAGCTTCCAAAGGCACGCAGCAATGCGACCTCCTGCCGGCGTTCATCCATCAATAAATTCAAACATGCCAGTAACACACAAAAACCAGATAAAGCCACCAAAGTTGCCAACACGCTAATGACCTTAATCATCACATCCATTAAATGTTTGACCTGATCTAAAATCGCACTGACATCAATAAATACCGTATTGGAATGTGCTTGAATCAATTGCAGTAATTTTGATTTATCTTTTGCTGGAACATAGAAACTTCCCAAATAACTTCCAGCATTTTCATCCAGTGTTTTCGGTGCGAAAATAAAGAAAAAATTAGGGCTAAAACTTTCCCATGTCACGGTGCGTAAATTGCGTACTTTGGCTTTAAGCTCACCCTCTGGCAGTTGGAAAGTCAATTCATCACCCAGTTGAATTCCCAGACTACCTGCCGTTTTTGCTTCAACCGATACCTCACCAGCATGCTTTAACTCTGCTTCCCCTGCCACAATCGTATTATCCTGAGGATATTGGGAAGATTGGGTTAAGTTTAATTCTCGTCTTAAACTGTTATTTTGGCGTACCTGCTCGACTGAAAATGCCTGACCATTCTTAGCAACTAAGCGCCCGCGCACATTTGGATACAGTGGGGTATGTGACCATTGAAATTGCTGTAATTTTTGATCAAATGAAGGTTTATCCATCGGAGGTAGACCATACACAAACTGATTCGGTGTATCTTGCGGCAATTGCTGTTGCCAACGTTGCATGACATCGGTACGTAATACCACCAGTACTGAAATCAGGCTTAAACCCAAGGCCAGAACCGTCATCTGGATTGCCATTTGTGCAGGCTGACGAATATAAGCAGACGCATTGTTATTCAGACCTTTCAGTAATTTTAACAATCCGACAATCAATCCGAAAAAAACCATTGCAATAATAAGAATGCTCGACAATACCGCCATGGTTAAGCTTAAATTTTGCGTAAGGACTAAACTCAGTACCACCAAACTGAGTAAACCCAATAGCACCGCAAGCATTCGACTAGAATTGAGCTGAAGATCTGGACGTAACACACGTAAAGGCGGTATGCGTAATAACTGCACAATATTGGGAACAATAAAACCCAATAACACACAAGCACTGGTTAAAAAGGCCACGGGCAAAGGCTGTAATAACAGCTGTAACCATTGCACCTGAATCTCGACACTTGGCATAAATTGCAACATGAGTTTGAGTAACAGCATTCCCAATGCAGTTCCTGCCACACTGCCAAAGACTGCCGAAATACACATCACCACCAGCAATAGCAGCCCCATGGCACAGGCAATCTGTCTAAAACTTGCTCCCAAACACCTTAACAAGGCAATTTGATCCTGACTATGCTGCACATAACGTCGACTCGATAAAGCAATCGCCACACCACATAACAGTAAAGTTAATAAATTACTCAGCTGTAAAAATAAATCTAAATTTTCCAATGGCTTCAACAGGCGTGAATTGCCATGTTTCGCATCTCTTAGCCTTAAATTACTTTCGGCATTGTCTGCTTCATCATCCTGATTGGCAGTTGTATTGCTTTGAGATGCATGGTTTGGCGCTTGCCCATGCTCTGTGTTTTGATGGGTAAGCTGTTTGAACCAGTGTTGGTATGCCTGAATATGTTGCGGTGTACCACGCATGAGTAAGCGATACTCAATACGACTGCCCGTTTGAATGGCATTGGTTTGCGTAACATCTTGCTGGGAAATAATCACAGTGGGTGAAAACCCTGAAAAACCCGTTTCCTGATTGCTGTCTTGGCGAATCAATGCTGTAAATTTCAAGGCTGCATCGGCAATATAAACTGTATCCCCAAGTTTGACTTGCAATAAATCACGGGCTCTGGAACTCAGCCATACTTCACCCCGATGAATACCACGCTGTAAATTCGGCTCAGTGCGCAATGTCCCTCGCAACGGATAGTTTTGTTCAACCGCTTTCACCGTAACCATCACAAATTGGTTCTGGGTACGTGCCATTGAGCCAAAAGCCGTCACTTTTGATGTATCTAATTGCTGTTGTCTGGCGGTTTGCGTAAATTTTTCCGCAATCGGTTGATGATCGGTTAACACCAAATCGGCGGCTAACATTGATGCTGCTTGTAACGTCACAGCTTCACGCACTTGACCATTGCTAAATTTCACTGCAGTTGTGGCACAAATGGCGACGCTCAAGGCAATCACCAACAACCAAATACTTTGATTTCGGAAACTATGCAACAACAAGGGTTTAAAAATTGCATTCATCCAGTAGCTCCCTGTTGTTCAACCTGCAAAGAGCCATCCTGCAATACATAATGTCGCTGACATTGCCGTGCTAAATTCAAATCATGCGTAACTAAAACTAAAGTGACGCCCATTTCCCGATTCAACTCAAACAACAATTGTTCAATGTCCAATGCCGTTTGCCGATCTAAATTTCCTGTTGGTTCATCGGCAAATAAAATTTTTGGCTGCCCCACCAAGGCACGTGCAATCGCAACACGCTGCTGTTCACCACCCGACAATACTTTTGGCATTTGATGAATCTGACGGGATAAACCCACCCGATTCAGCATATGCGTGGCCTCCTGAACAGCGTGTGCATAATGAAAATCTGGCTGTAACCGTAAAGGCAATAACACATTTTCCAATGCTGAAAGATGATTGAGCAATTGAAATGACTGAAAGACAAAACCAATATGTTTTAAGCGTAAACCTGCACGCTGTTCTTCATTCAAGGCATGAACAGCTTCACCATGTAACCAAAGTTCCCCAGCACTCGGCCGATCCAACGTCGCCAAAATGCCCAATAAGGTTGATTTCCCCGATCCTGACCGCCCAGTAATCGCAACCTGCTCTCCTGCCATAATATCCAGATTAACGTCTTGCAGAATCGTTAAGGTTTTGTTCTGAATTTGAATCTGTTGGCTCAAATGTTTCGCCGAAATCATCACTTGTGGCATGATGCAATATCCATCTAAAAAAATGAAGAGGTTCCCAGTGCGCCATTATTCAAAGCGAATAATTCAACTGTTGGGTGCGATAAGCGTTGCAATATTATGTTTGCCTGCTGTTGCAAATGCCAAAACCATTATGATTTTAGGCGACAGTATTAGTGCAGGTTATGGCATATCCGTCGAACGAGGTTGGGTCAATTTATTACAGCAACGCCTGAACCAACAGTACCCGAAACAGCATAAAGTGGTCAATGCAAGTGTCAGTGGAGAAACCTCTTCAGGCGCGTTGGCACGTTTGCCAAAATTATTACAGGTTCATCGTCCAGATGTGGTGGTGATTGAATTAGGTGGAAACGATGGATTACGGGGTCAACCCCCACAAATGATTGCAAAAAATTTAGGGCAATTGGTACAACTTAGTCAAAAAAGCAAAGCAAAAGTATTATTGTTGGGCATGAAAATTCCACCCAATTATGGTACAGCGTATAGCACAGCCTTCGAGCAAAATTACAAGACCGTCAGCCAACAATATAAAGTAAAATTAGTGCCCTTTTTTATGCAAGGCATTGCAGGAAATAACCAACTCATGCAGAAAGATTTGGTACACCCCAACCAGCAAGCCCAACCAATTTTATTAAAAAATGTATATGCCGATATTCAAAAAGTATTGTAATACATTGTTTAGCATCCCCCCTTCATCTGCTGTTTGAAAAGCAAGGGGGGAAGATTACTCAATATTATTTTATCGAGAGAAAGGTTGTTATCGAAAAAACTCAAGGTTTTTCTACAACGCACGTTTTAAAAATCAAAAAATTCAACTTGACCTGTTTCCAGTGAATACTCTGCACCGACCACAATCATTTTGCCTTTTGCAATCAGGTTTTCCAATACTGTAGAACCATGACGTAACTGATTCACCGATGCAAACACGTTTGAACGCACCGCATGCGTCGAAAGTTTACACAGATCATGTTTCAATTCTGTTTGTAATAAAATTTCTACAGATGGGCGAACACGATTCACAATCGACATTAAATTGTCTGAAGGTGGCTGGTCAGGGTTCATTAAAGTATCAATCGTGGCCTGAATTGCACCACAATGGCTATGTCCAAGCACCACCACCACAGCGCAGTCGTAACGTTCAGCAGCAAATTCAACACTACCCACCTGAGAAGGTGCAACGATATTACCTGCAACACGGATCACAAATAAATCACCAAGTCCTTGATCAAAAACCATTTCTGCTGGAACACGAGAGTCAGAACAGCCTAAAACAATGGCAAATGGATTTTGATTGGCTGAGAGCTGAGCACGATGTTCCTGAGAAGCCAAGCTCGAAATCGAAGATTTTCCTTCTACAAAACGCTGATTCCCCTGTTTCAAACGCTCCAGTGCTTCTTGTGCCGTAATCATATCGTTTCCACTTCTAACAGTTAACATAAACTAAAGGTATTCTAGGGCTGCTTGATCTGAATGTCACTGACCGAAATTATCGTTTACCCAAAATTTAACAACTCATTGACGCACGACATACCAATAGAAGCTATACTGAGTAGCTGATTTTGAAGGTTTCGAAGGTTTATGTCTGAACACACGGTCTCGCCCAAAATTGAGCAACTTATTGACGCTCATCTAAACTATCTTGAATTGGAATTTTCACAATCCACCACCATCCATACTGAATTTCAGCATTTCAGTGCATGGTTTCAAGCCAGAACTTTGCAAGATTTTTGGTCAGCACAACAACTACAACAACTCATACAACAACAATTTTTAAATACTGCATTGAGTCAAAACCTATTATCTCAAATCGCAACACATCTGCATTTTGCCTTGAGTCATGACCTCAATGAATCCACCAAAATTGAAGATGTGGTAGATGTATTGAGTGTTGACCAACTCGCACAATATATTGCCAGTAAAACCGAGCATCGGCAAAAATTAGTTCACATCGTTGTAAATCATCCTGCATTTAACGCCATGGTATCGCAACTGATTCAACAAGCCTTACAAGATTACTTAGATCACAGTGTCGCCATGCGTGTGCCTGGTGTTGGTAGTTTCTTAAAAATGGGAAAATCAGTCCTGCAATCGGTAACCGATGGAAATTTAGAACAGGTGACGCAACAATATCTACAAAAAAATATTTCCAAACTCAGTCAAATGAGCGAACAAATTCTAAATCAACATTTTGATGATGAAAAACTCTATCTATTTCAAGCTAATGTCTGGCACCAAATTAAAACCTTACCGCTAACCGTATTAAAAAATTATATTGTTCAAGATGATTTACCAAAAATTATCGCCTTAATAAATGAGTTTTGGGATTACACGCGACAAAGTGATTATCTCCAACAACAACTCCATGATGGCATCTATACATGGTACATCCGAAATAGTGAAAAACCGATTGGGGAATTATTGCGTGACTTAAATATCCAGCAAGACTTAGTCAAAAATGAATTGGCAACTTTAATCGAACCCATCATTCAGAGTTTGGTCAGCTCAGGGTACTTACGTCAACGTAGCCGTTTATTTTTAGAAAAGTTTTATTATTCAGCTGATGTAAAAGCAATTATTGGCTGAACAAACCGCTCAATTTAAAAATGCCATTCATCAGAATGGCATTTTTAAAGGCGATTTAAAAGTTCAAATTGTCATGCAATTTATTAGAAGGTTGTGGTTAAACCGAGCGTATAACGACGACCATCTAACACACGATTGTTTTCATCCGATGTTAAGATCTTATCGAAAACATTATTCACTGCAAATTTAGCCGTAATGTATTTATTAAACTTATAGTTTAAACCGACATCGTAGAAGCTATAAGCTGGATAAGTTTCTTCATTTGAGCTGGATGTAGTTTCACCACGGTAATTTAAACGTGCCCAAATATTCAATGCATCTGTCGGCTGTGTATCCAGCGTGACATTGACATTGTGTTCAGGAATATCATTCAATGGACGCCCCTTATTTGCACCTGACTTTTGCTCAGAGTCTGTAAAAGTATAATTTGCCCGAACTGTCGACCAATCATTCAATTTGGTATCGAAAGTCACTTCTACGCCATTAATTTCAGCTTCATCCACATTGGTGCGTTTGATAACAGTGTAATAATTGGTTTGACCATCTGGTGCAGTACAGGTCCATGTTGAACTATCACCGCCCGAGCCAGCTCGACAATCATTATAGTTTTGTATTTTATCTTTAAACTTGGTGTGGTATGCAGTGATGCTGGCATTGAATAAATCTCCCTGCCAAACTGTTCCAAACTCATACGTTGTACTTTGCTCAGGTTTTAAATCTGGGTTCCCTAAAATAATGTTTCGACCACGTCCTGAAACCTGCCAGAAACCATCTGCCGCTTCACGTAAATCAGGTTGTTTATAGCCTGTTGTCACGCCACCCTTAAATGTGATATTGCTATTGAAATGATAGACTGCATATAAACGTGGGCTGAAATGTGAACCATATTGTTCATCTTGATCCCATCTTAAACCTGCTGTTACATTCAAATTGTCCAGCAATGCCCATGTATCTTCCAAAAACAATGCACTCGACCAACGTGAAAATTCACTACTCACATTTCCCGACACATTCAGATTGGTTGCTTTATCAAACAACTGTTCATCTTTAAAATATGCACCAAAACTCAGTGTATGGTCACCCAGCAACCAGTTCCATTGGGTATTGGCAGACAATGTTTCAGTTTCAATCGGCTGGTTCACCCGAACATTACCATTTTGTGCGGTCATGACCTTATTTTCACGATCTGGTGTTTTCGATTGGTCATATTGAATATACGAGGTACTGCTTAAGTTATCTGTGAACTGGCCGTGATGTGTCAAACTAAACACATCACGGTACATTCTTAATTTACCTCGAACATCTGGATTTGATGCTGTCATATCTACAGTTTTTTCGGTTTCTTCACCGATTTGTTTTGAAGTTTCAATCCCTAAAGCCAAATCATGTTTGTCATTTAAAACATAGGTAAATTTAGAGTTAATCCGTTCACGCTTGGTGCCTTTAAAACCACCAATGATATTATCTTCATCACGGTTGTAGTAGCCAGCCGAAACTTGCATCGCCAGATTTTTTGCCAATGGACCTGCAAGATAGATATTGGTATCGACACTGTCTCCAGCATCACGATGATCTTGTACAGTTGTGCTGACATCGTAGCTTCCAGTCCATTTATGTGGAACTTTCTTGGTAATAATATTGACGACACCGCCCATCGCATCAGAACCGTATAACGATGACATTGGACCACGGATCACTTCTATACGTTCTACAGATTGCAGCGGTGGTAAAATCCCTTTTTCCAAACCAAAGTCATCACCGTTTGGACGTGTTGTCCGACTGTCTTGTTTTCTACCATCGACAAGAAACAGTGTATATTTCGGTGCCATACCACGAATGCTTACATCTAGCGTACTGCCAGACCCTGTGATGGTTACACCAGGGACATCATTTAAAACTTCTGTAATATCTGAATAATTACGTTTGTCGAGTTCTTCTCGGTCGATCACTGTAATGGATGCTGGTGCATCTGCAATCGCTTGTTCATACCCTGCAGCGGATACAACAATTTTTTCTAACTTGATCGGTTCACTCGTTGTTGAGGTTGATTGTTCATCGTTGGCATTGACATAACTGACAAAAGACATAGATACAGCCACTGCAAGTGCTGTTTTTAAAAACTGACGTTTCATGTGGAAATCCCAAATTAAGGATAAAAAATTAACAATTTGCAAACGAATTGTAATGATTAAGAATAAAAGATCAATAGTTAATGATAATTATTTTTAATTATTATATATATTAATATTTTTGAATGTACTATTGGGCATAATAAATTTAAGCCCTTTTAAAATTAAATTTAAATCTTTGATCATAAAAAAAGATGAACAGTTTTACCATTCATCCTCTTTACAGCGTTTAAGTATATAGCAATGTTTTATTTGAAATATGCGCCTTCAGCCTGAGTATGATCAGTTTGATCAACCACACGTTGTAGCTCAGGTATATATTGCCGTAATGTAGTTTCAACCCCTTGTTTTAAGGTCACATCAATTGCAGAACATCCCTGACAACCACCACCGAATTTAAGTACGGCCGTTAAACCTTTTTCAGCATCATCAATGACTTCAACCAAAGCACAATTACCACCATGTCCCGCCAAGCCAGGATTAATTTCCGATTGTAAGACGTAAATAATACGTTCCTCGATTGAAGCATCTGGGCCAACACGTGGAACTTTCGAATTTGGTGCACGAAAAGTCAGCTGACCACCGAAACGATCTTTGTTATAGTCAATGACGGCATCACGCAGATATGGAATTGAAGGTGCATCAATATACGCTGGAAAATCTGGGTAGTCTTGTTTATAGTCAGTTGGAATAACTTCCTCTGGCGCGCTATAAGCCATACAGCATTCTGCTCGAGGGGTTCCTGGATTTTCGACGAATACACGTACACCAATACCTGGCGTATCTTGTTTTGCCAATAGCTCATATAAATATTCCTGAGCTGTTGGTGTAATTAGTAAATTTGGAATTTCGTCTGCTTCTGCCACCGCAGTGTCAATGTTCTCAGTCGACATAACATTTTCCTCAATCTGAAGACCATATTTTAACTGAAGATGTGGGGTAATTGAGAAAAATCAACTAAAATTGTCGGAATTCTTTTTTTCACCCCCATCATTTTCTTCTTGGCGATTATTTTCTATGTTGCATTTGCCCTTTAGTCACAGTTTAACGTTAATCATCATTACAGTTTTGATTTCTCTACTGGCATTTTCGAAACAGTCAGTCATGAATCGTTTAATTTTTTGGCCACCTGCAATGCAAAAGGGCCAATATGATCGGTTCATTACCCATGGTTTTGTACATGCCGATGGTATGCATTTGTTATTTAATATGATCACGCTGTTCTTTTTTGGTAGTGCCATCGAAAAGTTTTATCGTCTTTATGCCTACGACATGGGATTTGTGCTTTTTTATTTAGGGGCACTGATTTTTGCAATTTTGCCAAGTTATGTGAAGCATAAAAAAGATTATCAGTGGGCAAGCTTAGGTGCATCTGGTGCAGTTTCAGCTGTACTTTTTGCATTTATTTTATTTCGTCCATGGAATTTAATTTTTGTATTTTTCATCCCAGTTCCAGCCATCATTTTCGCAGTATTGTATATCGCCTATAGCATTTGGTCGGCTCGCCGTTCAGGACAACATGTGAATCACAGTGCACATCTTTGGGGAGCTGCCTACGGTGTGATTGTCACGATTTTACTAAATCCTAAAATAGTGCCACATTTTTTCAATGAATTATTGAGTTTTAATTTTTAAAGTATTTGAATCAATCTCTTTTTCGATTGTATTTCCTCTATTTTAATGAGAGGAAATACATTTTTACTTAAAAAAAGAGCAATCATGCTAAAAGAAATCGCATTGAATTTGGCATAATAAAATACAATTGTACAGAAACAGCATAAAAAGGAATTCGTACATGGGAAATTTAGTTGAAGGCATTCAATTTCCAGTTGATTCAAAAACGCAAAAAGCCAGTACTTCTCGGACTGGACAAGCTGTTTTGTCGGAAGCACTGGCATTGGTCGATAATAAAACCTCACAACAAATCAGTATCGAAAAAAACTGGCGTAAACATTATCCAGTCTATTTTAAGAAAATGGTTGAGCTGAGTATTCGGCACCCCGATAAAGCCATTGAAATCGCTCAAAAAGGATTAAAAAAAGCACATCAGATTTTTGATTTTTATCGTGAGGGTCAACGTTTTAGTTTAAAAGACATGATGGCTGTACCTAAAATTCAGAAACTCTATACTGTGAGTGTTCAGGGTAAACATCATCAACCACCCGAATGGTTTGTGCCGTATCAAGGACAAAAATTACAAGGACAGGCATTACTCACACAAATTGCTGAATGGGAATTACGCGGTATTATTGAACCTAGCCATGCTCAAGCCTTGCGTGAAGTGCAGGCTCATCCTGAGTGGCTCGATTTATCAGATCGTACATTTGTTTTATTTGGTGCGGGTTCCGAAGCAGGCCCCTTACCGTGGTTGGCAAAATGGAAAGCCAATATTGTCGCCATCGACCTCAATAACGCCCATGTTTGGACACGTATTTTAAAGACAATCGAAGACGGCAATGCCACTTTAATTGCGCCAAGTACTGAATCGCTTAAACAGAATTTAACAAGCGAACAATTGGCCGAAAAACTTGGGGTCAACTTACTCACACAAACACCCGATATCGCACACTGGCTAAGTTTAATGCCAGAAAAACTTGATCTTGCCGCAATTGCTTATCTGGATGGTGAAAAGCACGTTCGTGTTGCATTGGCTATGGATGCGATTTTGCAAGAAGTTTCTGCAAAAAAACAGAATACCAGTCTCATGTTTATGTGTACCCCAACCGATGTCTATGCAGTCCCTGAAGAAGTGATGAAAAAGGCAGAACAGAAAGTTCACCAACGTTCTACCCTACAAAAACTTTTGGCATTCGGAGTTTCAAATTTCAGTATTCAACATTTTTTAAAACCGCATACGCATCAGCAAATTGACGCTGAAAATGGTCAAACTTATAGTATTTCTGATTGTTTGGTGATTGAACAAGGACCAAATTATGCACTTGCTAAACGTATTCAACAATGGCGAGCATTAGTCGCACGTGCGCAAGGTCAGCATGTATGTATTAATATCGCACCATCAACAACCACGAAATCGGTCACCAAAAACCCACTTTTAAAAGCAGCATTTCGTGGCGCACATTTATTTGATGTCGAATCTTTTGAACCTGAGACGACGAATGCCATTATGGCAGCAATGTGGATTCATGATCTACGTAATCCAGATGCGTTATCCAATCCAAAAAATGATTTAGAGCACCCATTACAGCTAATCATGGATGGTGCAAATCATGGCGGAATGTGGAATGCAGCCTACTTGGTTCGTACTGCATTACCCTTTGCCGCATTATATGGACTGGCAGCGGAAAAATTACCCATTGGGAAACGAAGAAACCGCCAATCATCTCAAGAATAATGCTGCGTTTATCGGCATTAAAAAAGCCTTTGTGGCAATCCCACAAAGGCTTTTTATTGTCTAATACATTGTCGTGTTAAACAAATTGTAAAAATAACCAGTACAAGCCACCTGAAAGGCAGATGGTTGCGGGTAATGTAAAAATCCATGCAGAAATAATGGTTTTTACTGTCGCAAAATTTAAGCCAGATTTATTTGCCACCATTGTACCCGCAACTGCACTATTTAAAACGTGCGTGGTCGAAACAGGCATACCTAATCCGTCTGCTGCTGCGATTGTGGTCATAGCAACCAATTCAGCCGACATACCCTGACCATAAGTCATATGGTTTTTACCAATACGCTCGCCTACAGTCACAACAATTCGCTTCCATCCAACCATGGTGCCTAAACCAAGTGCTAAAGCCACTGCGACTTTCACCCAGTTTGGAATATATTGTAAGAATGAATCGATACTACTACGGTAGGATTTAATCACCTGCGCATCCTGTTGTGACATTTCAGGCAAAGCTTTGGCTTTGTCTAAACGTTTAAACGAGGTTGTACTCAGGTACATATCATTGCGAATTTCACCAATGGCTGTTTCAGGAATATCTTTTAAATCGCCATAACCTGCAACACGTTGCCCCAAATGCTGGTTAAGCGTTGCCAATGCAGGCACAACGTCTGGTGTCACTTGTTTATTTTGAATATAACGCGTCAAAATTTGGCGAGATTGTTCATCAGTCAAATTGCTTGGTTGATGTTGCAATACTACTGCTGTTTGTGCCGATAGCTTCTCGAAAGATTGTACTTGCGCTGTATCTAAATTTTTATTCAATGAATACGCCATTGGAACCAAGCCAATCAAAATCAGCATGATCAGCCCCATCCCTTTCTGTCCATCATTCGAACCATGTGCAAAACTTACACCTGTACAGGTAAAAATGAGCACAGCACGGATAATCGGTGGTGGCGGTTTATTCCCTTTTGGTGGCTGAAACAGCTCCAAATGGCGTTTAAAAATAACTTTAACCAGTAAGAAAACCACAGCCGCAAGTGCAAAACCAATGAGTGGAGAGAACAATAAGGCCTTGCCGACTTTAATCACTTGCTCCATGTCAATACCACTCGCGGTACCTTCTGCACTCAGGAAATGGTTCATAATCCCCACACCCAAGATTGAGCCGATCATTGTATGCGAGCTAGATGCTGGGATTCCCAGAAACCATGTACCGAGATTCCAAAGAATAGCAGCAATCAACAAAGCAAATACCATTGCAAAGCCTGTACCACTCCCCACATTCATAATGAGTTCGACAGGCAACAATGCAATAATGCCGTAAGCAACCGCACCACTTGCTAACATAACACCCAAAAAGTTACAAAAACCTGCCCACATTACTGCCACAGGTGCAGGAAGCGCATTGGTATAAATAACAGTCGCAACAGCATTTGCAGTATCGTGAAAGCCATTGACAAACTCAAACCCCAAAGCAATGAGCAATGCTGTAGACAATAAAATAATTGAAAATAGACTCAATGGCGGCACAGTCGCCAAGTCCGTAGAAATTTGTAAAGCAATATAAATAAGAGTCGCAACAATAACCGTCAGGAACACCGGCTTGAAAAACTTCGGTGTCGGTGCATGTACGTTCAATGATTCTGTTGGATCAAGATGTACTGACTTATGTTCAGGGGGAATATTTGAATTCATGCAGTCATGTAAAGAGGATCAAAAAGTCCGCTTATTCTTCATTTAAATTGTGACAATAATATGACATTCCGCCCTCTGGGAAAATCTATTTTTAT
>JASGGM010000002.1:0-31735 GCA_047605045.1 Acinetobacter sp.
AAACAATCTCTTGGGTAATCGACAAATCAATACCATATAATTGTGCAATAAAGATTGCAGCAATACTTTGATACAGGGTTGAACCATCTAGATTAAACGAATAACCCGTCGGCACAACAAAGCTTGAAATGGCTTTTGGCGCACCATATGCTTCCATTTTTTGCATAATACGTGGCAATACTGTTTCAGAACTTGCGGTTGAATATGCCAAAATCAATTCATCTTTCAAAATTTTAATAATGGTAAAAATATTCAAATTACAAATCTTGGCAACAATACCCAATACCACAATACCGAAAAATAAAATCGCAGCATAAACCAGAATCACTAATTTCGCTAAAGGAACAAGTGAAGAGAAACCAAATGTTGTCACTGTCGCTGCAATCAATGCAAACACACCAATCGGTGCATAAAGCATAATCATATGCGTCACTTTAAACATAGTTTCTGAAATAGCTTTTAGAATATCCAGTAACGGTTGTTTGGTTTCCGATGGCAATGCAGATAAACCTACACCAAAGATCACGGAGAAGAAAATAATCGGCAACATCGAACCGCTCGCCATTGAACTAAAGATATTCGATGGAATGAGCGATAAAATGGTTTGAACTAAACTATGTGAACTCGATTGTACTTGTTCAGTGGTATGCTCATATTGAGAAATATCAACCTTATGCAGTAAAGACATATCAATGCCCGCACCAGGATGGAATACATTTGCAAATACAATACCAATAATGATAGCAATCGTGGTGATAATTTCAAAATAAACAATGGTTTTGAAACCTAAAGCACCCAGCTTTTTACTATCACCAACACCGGCAATACCCAAAATGAGTGTTGAAATAACAATAGGTACAACAATCATTTTGATCAGATTGATAAAAATCTGACCTGCTGGTTTTAAAATGTTATTTACGATATATTCTTGATAATCAGGTTGATTGTGCAAAATCGCACCAACAATAATACCTAACACTAAGGCAATAAGAATTTGCCAAGCCAGACTAATCTTTACTTTGTTCATAGGCTGAAACCTTATACGATCCGTTGCATAAATTCACAATACCTGTGAAAAACTGTAACGAAAAATGGAGGAAATAAAGCATATTGGTCGAAATCCTGTTTCGAAGCCGCTCCATTAAAAACCGAACTAATGTACTCATGGGTCAATCCTTCGTCAATAAAAAATTACAATTTTTGAAGTATGCAAGATGTGTTAATTTTTTTTATTTATAAATTTCAATATGTTATTTTTTATAAATTTTAAGCAAATTAAAATAATTCGACCTAATCAAAGCTTTAAACAATTAATTAGTAGATTTTTCAACAAATTTTTGTATTTTTACCTATTTAATTCAATAGTTTAAAAAACAATATATCAATTCATTAATCACAACTTATAATAAAAATGTCTTAATAGTTTTTGAATTCTTTTGCATCTAAATGTTGCTATTTTTGTATGTTTTACATACTTTGTCACAACAAATTTAAATAAGGTCGTTATAATAAACTTTTTCAATAACAGCAAAATAGCGCAAATATGACCTCTTTGACTTGCTTTAAAGCCTACGATATCCGTGGCAAACTAGACACTGAATTAAACGAAGACATCGCCTATAAAATTGGTCGAGCTTATGGACAAATTTATCAACCTAAAACCATTGTTGTCGGATGTGATATACGTTTAAGTAGTGAAAGCCTTAAACAATCAACTATTCGAGGTCTAAACGATGCTGGGGTGAATGTCATTGACCTAGGCATGACAGGTACGGAAGAAGTATATTTTGGAGCTTTCCATCTTGATGTACAAGGTGGTATTGAAGTAACTGCCAGCCATAATCCAATGGACTATAACGGCATGAAGCTTGTTCGTGAAAATGCACGTCCTATTAGTGCTGACACAGGGTTAAAAGAGATTCAAGTACTGGCTGAATCTGGGGCGTTCATTGAAGTTGCTGAAAAAGGAAAAACCGAATCCTATAATATTCTGCCAGAATTTGTTGACCATCTTTTGGGCTATATTGAACCGCAAAAAATTCGCCCTTTAAAATTAGTCGTTAATGCAGGGAATGGCGCTGCTGGTCATGTCATCGATGCACTAGAACAAAAATTCCAGCAACTCAATGTCCCTGTTGAATTTATCAAGATTCATCATGAAGCAGATGGTAACTTCCCAAATGGTATTCCTAATCCGTTGTTAGTTGAAAACCGTGACAGCACGCGCCAAGCCGTATTACAACATCAGGCAGATATGGGGATTGCATGGGATGGTGACTTTGACCGTTGTTTCCTTTTTGATGAAAAAGGACAGTTCATTGAAGGTTATTACATCGTTGGTCTTTTGGCACAAGCCTTCTTATTACAACATCCGAATGAAAAGATTGTTCATGATCCACGTTTGATCTGGAATACTGAAGCGATTGTCAAACAGTATCAGGGCGAAACCGTACAATCAAAATCAGGGCATGCATTTATCAAACAGGTTATGCGTGAAAAGAATGCCATTTATGGTGGTGAAATGAGTGCACATCACTATTTCCGCGACTTTGCCTATTGTGATAGTGGTATGATTCCGTGGTTATTGGTGACAGCCTTACTATCTGAAACTGGACAATCGCTTTCAACTCTGGTTGAAAATATGATTCACAATTTCCCATGTAGTGGTGAAATCAACTTTAAAGTGGCCGATACACAAACGACCATTCAGCGTATTTTTGATCATTACGCCGATCAGAACCCACAGATTGACCGTACTGATGGGGTAAGTCTGGATTTTGGTGCTTGGCGTGTCAATGTTCGTGCGTCCAATACTGAACCATTACTTCGTTTGAATATCGAAAGTCGTGCTGATCAGAATCCTCGTGCCATGCAAAGCTACGTTGATGAATTAACCCAGCTGATTCAAGCATAATTATCATCATGTAAATCACCTGAATCACATCTTATTGCTAGCATGTGATTCAGGTTTTTTATACCGCTGTTCTTGTCACTACTCAGTACGTTGTTCTGGCTTCAATAGCTGATAACTATAGTTATGATCATTTAATGTATCATTGTTTAGCGATTTATAATCTTCTAATAACTGTGTCTTATTAAAACCACACGCTGGTTGTTTTTCTTCGACAAATTTTTGATGAATGGCTTGATAACATTGTGACAAACGATCTATAAATTGATAATAACCTGATAATGGCAGACCCGCTGTTTGCAATATTTTAGGCGCGAGAAAACTTGCAGGTACATATTGCCCAGCAAGATAACGCCGATTGATCGCAAAATTACTCCACAATACCAAAGGCGTTTCATAATTTCTTGCTTGCTCACGTTGTGGATCTTGATCAAAATAATGATATTCATCGTAAACATTCTGTAAATTAGGCAAATGATCACCAAATACAATGAGTATGGTCGGTTTATCTAAGGTCTGGATAAATTTTGCTAATTCAGCAATTTTTTGGTCAGATCGCGCCACACCCGCACTATATGTACTCAATTTCTGTTTTGCTGTATCACTTAGATTATTTTTAAGATTGAAACTTTGCTTGCCATAACGATCATCACCATACATCGGATGATTTTCTACAGTAATGGCATAGAGAAATTTGGGTTGATCCGATTGTTGTTGCAATTCATCCTGGATGGACTTAAAAATTAAATCATCATTTGCCCAACCTGCCTGATTAAATGCCGTTGCACGATTATTTTGATCAAGCATATTTTCTAATGAAATAAATTTATCAAAACCCATAAATTTATAAACGCGATTACGATTATAGTAATAACGCCAGTTATTGTGCATGGCTACGGTACTATAGCCTAACGAATTTAAGTATAAAGGTAACGAATAAATAGGTTTTCTTAATTTTGATACATAAATCAATTCATTACGAAAAAACAATGTATTCAAACTGGTCAGCGCTTCAAATTCAACATTGGCTGTCCCCCCACCGAATGATGGCGAAAGCATAGATGAAACCCGATTCCTCTGCATAAATGGCATCAGGTTTTTAGGTAACTTCTTATCCAATAAACGCGGATCCCACCATGATTCATCCATGACAATCACAATATTGGGCTGTTTTGAATCTATGGGCAGTGATGGTGTTGCTCGTGTCGCTTGAGGAAAAATCTTTTCAATCGTTTCACGTGAAACTTCCTCATGAGGCAAAAATATCTCATTAACGTTATCTAAAATTTTTGACATAAAAAATGTCGTAAATCCATAGTTTTGAATTTTTCTAAAATCACCAATCCAGTCGTTACGCGTATTGGGAAAACCAACTAATTGCTGACATATAAACGGTGCACTGGGTTGACTACATTTCCCCATTGGACTTTTGATATAATTAAAGTAAATACCTGACGTAATAAAAAAGATACTGGCAGCGATATGAAAACTATAAGCTTTCCATGACATTGCTTTTTCTTTTCTCAAACACAATAACAGTACTGCTAGAAATGTAGCAACACCTGCAAAGAAAAAGACCTTTAATGACCATGGCGCAGCTTTGAGCGCCTCAGAAAAAAGTAAGACATCATCGGGACTAAAATTAGTCGATAAATATTTTTCTTTTTGATGATTGATAAATCCAACCAAGATTACAACAATTTGACTGAGTAACAACGCTGTCAAAAAACGCCGAAATAGAGCGACAAAAAGAATAATGAGCGCGTAGTTAAATACAATTGAAGTGAGGGTTTGAAATAATCTGACGGCATCGAAGCTGTGACTCAAAAAATTCCAATTTGATGCAAAGTAGATTGATGCAAATGTAGATAAACAAGCCACACTCACAAATACAATCTGCTGGCTGAAAAATTTCATAAATCCGATGGGTCATTTCTGAAAGAACAAGAACGCTATCATAGCAAAAAACCGCCTTGGGCGGTTTAAGTGCTTTACAATCTATTCAGGAATAGAGAAAAATATATTCTCGTTAAACGTGGTAGCCTTGCGGATTCAATTTTTGCCAATTCCAGCTATCACGTAACATGTCTTCAAGGCCAAACTTGGGTGTCCAACCTAATTCAGTGATTGCTCGTTGATTATCGGCAAAGCAAGTCGCAACGTCTCCTGCACGGCGTGGTGCGTAAACAAATGGAATTTTGACCGCATTGATCTGTTCAAAGGTATTTTTAATCTGTAATACAGAATAACCCTGCCCCGTTCCAATATTCCATGCACGGCACCCGTTCGCTTGAAGACGATTATTCAATGCACATAAATGTGCATCTGCCAAATCCACCACATGAATATAATCACGGACACCTGTCCCATCGATGGTGTCATAATCCTGACCAAAAATTGACAATTGCTGTCTTTTCCCAACTGCAACTTGCGTTACATAAGGCATCAGGTTATTTGGAATCCCTTGTGGATCTTCACCGATTTGACCACTGTGATGCGCGCCAACAGGATTAAAATAGCGCAATAAGGCAATTGACCAACGAGGATCCGCTTCTGCAAGTTTTTCCAGCATTTGCTCAATGACTAATTTCGTATAGCCATAATTGTTGTTGGGCATTCCTGTTGGTAACGCTTCATGCAATGGTGATGGATGCTCATCGCCATATACGGTTGCAGAAGAACTAAAGACCAGTCTAAAAACTTCGGCACGTTGCATGGCTTTAAATAACTGCACACTGCCCGAAATATTATGATCAAAATAGTGCAATGGAAATTGTTGACTTTCACCAACAGCTTTCAGTCCAGCAAAATGAATCACCGCATCAACTTGATATTGCTGGAAAACTTTATCCAGCGTTGTTTCATCTCGTATATCACCTTCAATAAAAATCAGCTTTTTTTGGGCCAATTCCTGAACTCTATTCAAGGC
The DNA here is from genome assembly GCA_047605045.1 of Acinetobacter sp. Taxonomy (GTDB): domain Bacteria; phylum Pseudomonadota; class Gammaproteobacteria; order Pseudomonadales; family Moraxellaceae; genus Acinetobacter. The sequence goes on from JASGGM010000002.1 coordinate 5,841, forward strand.
TTCTACTGAACTATTACTGAGATTGTCGATCACAAGCACATCGTGTTGTGCTTGCAATAATGCCAAACATGTATGCGAGCCAATAAATCCAGCTCCGCCTGTTACCAATATATTAGCCATGATGTTTACCTAATAAAATGTTCAAAAGTCCTTGGGTCGACCCATCTAAATTTGACCAATCTGCCGACTCGCCATTCAATATTGGTAAGAGTTCATTGGCAATTTGCTTCCCTTTTTCCACACCCCATTGGTCAAATGGATTGATGTTCCAAAGCACAGATTGGACAAAGACTTTATGTTCATAACACGCGATGAGCATCCCTAAGCTATAAGGATTAAGTTCATTGACCAATAATGTCGAGCTACTTTGATTACCCGAATATTGCTTATAGGCTGGTAATTCAGCCAATTCACGTTGATCTAATGCCTGATTTCCGAATGCTAATAATCGGGATTGTGCCAATAAATTTGATAATGCCAAATGGTGTTGTTCCACCAAAGCCTCGGCATTGTCGACATAGGTAAATTGATCGGCATTGTAACGTTGCACTGGTGCAATAAAATCACAGCTGACCGAATGCGTGCCTTGATGTAGCAATTGGTAAAACGCATGCTGAGCATTTGGCCCCACTTCACCCCATACAATCGGACAGGTTTTTAACGTTACCTTTTGTCCATCGCGTTGAATCGACTTACCGTTTGATTCCATCTCGAGTTGTTGTAGATAAGAAGCAAAATATTTCAGTCGACCATCATATGGGAGAACCGCATGCGTTTGCATATTCAGAAAATTGTTGTTCCAAATACCCAACAAACCCATTAAGACAGGAATGTTTTGAGAAAATTCGGTATTCTGAAAGTGTTGGTCAATGGCATATGCACCTGCCAAAAACTGTTTAAATCCTTCAACACCGATGGTCAAAGCAATCGGCAAACCAATACATGACCACAGTGAGTAACGTCCACCCACCCAATCCCATAACAAGAATTGTTTATCTTCGGCAATCCCCCAAGCCGTCATTTTTTCAGGCTTGGTTGAAATACCAATAAAATGACTTTTGAGTACTTTTTCTTGTGTTCCTAATGCCTTTTCAAGCCATAGACGGCCTGTTTGTGCATTGGACAATGTATCGATTGTGCCAAAAGATTTAGACGAAATAATAAACAGTGTCGTTTCAGGTCGCAATTGATGGAGTAAGTCCGATAACTGGCTACCATCCATTGTCGATACAAAATGCACATTCAGTGGTTTGACCGTCTCAACTTTAAAATCCGATAGTGCATGCGTTGCCATTAACGGGCCAAGATCAGAGCCACCGACCCCGACATTCACCACATCCTGAATGACTTCTCCTGTTGCTCCACGGTATTGTCCCGCGTGAATCTTTTCAACCAACTGAAACATGCGTTGTAATTGGTGGTGCACTGTTTCAGCCAGATCTGGGTGTTGCTGATCCTGCAAAGGTAACCGCAATGCCCAATGCATCGCTGAACGTTGTTCTGTATAATTAATTTTATCTTGAGAAAATAAGCGTTTAATCCAGCTCTTTAATTGTTGCTTTTCAGCATAGGCAATCAGTTGTTCAAATACCTGGCAATCAATTCGCTGCTTACTAAAATCAAAAAAAACTTGCTCAAATTGAATCGATAATTTTTTAAAACGTTCAGTATCCTGTGCAAATAGATCATTAAGATGTTGCTCGGCAACATCTTGAGCTAATTGATTTAACTGATAAAACGATTGATCATTTTCTTGGGGAAATAAAGCTATATTATCTGTCATTTACGTCCCACTCCCTCATAAGCAAAGCCTTGTGATTTGATGTAAGTCGGATCATAAATATTTCGACCATCTAAAATCAGTGGATGTTGCATTAATTGTTGTAGTCGCTTGTAATCAAGACTGAGGTATTGTTTCCATGCCGTCAATACACACAGCGCCACTGCACCCTCTACGGCTTCATATTGATTTTCACATAAAATTAAATCATCACGATGGCCATATTGTTTGGCGATGATTGGTAATGCCTGCGGATCATGCAATTGCACAATCGCACCTTGTGCCCATAATGCTGCCAACATGGTATGGATTGGAGAATAATTGGTTCGTGCGGTATTTTCTTTAAAAGCTGCGCCCCAAATAGCAATGACCTTACCTTTCAAATCGCATTGATAGTAATTCCAGAGCTTACGAAATAAAATTTCTTTTTGCTGTTCATTAATATCCCATACTTGCTCCAATAGCTGACTCTTAACACCCGTTTCTGAAATCATATTAATTAAAGTCAGAACATCATGAGAAAAGTTTTCACCACCAAAGCCCATTCCAGCAGCAAGATAAGAAGATCCTATACGTGTATCTGCACCGAGGCCTAATCGAATATTTGCAATATCTACACCTAATTTTTCAGCCACTTGAGCCAAATCATTCATATAACTGATCCGTGTTGCCAACATGCCTGCAGCACTCAATTTAGTAAATTCAGCATCTAAAATTGGCATGAAAACGTAATGATGATTGGCGCGGTAAAATGGGCGTAGTATTTCTCGAATGAGCACACGTGTATCTGAACCATCTACACCTACAACAACATGTGTAACATTAAGAATACTGTTAATTGCATTGCCTTCCTGAACAACATCAGGAAGATAACACCAATGATCCGTCGGTAATTTCTGTTTAAGTTCTAAAGTTCCATTTAGACCAAAACTTGAACCATTAATCATCAGTTTAGGATGAAGAATCGGTTGCTGTTGTAAGTAATTCAGAATCTCAAAGACTTGTTCTTGTTCATGCGAGTTAAATGCAAAAAAGTAAGCATCTACATCTAAAGTCACATCATTTAATGTGCAAATTGTTAGGCGTTTGGTTTGGGCCTGTGTTGCTATAAGTTGATTTACGGCTTTATCTTGATATTGAATAGAACCAAAGTCATCCTTCTTTGCATAGGGACACCAAAAAACTTGATGTCCATACTCTGCAAATAAACCCGCCATGACACCAGCATGTAGTGTTGTTCCATAAACTGCAATCTTCATGGCTCTTCCTCACTTAAAGCTTAAGCTCTTGAATAAGCTGAGTAAATGATTGACCTAATTTAGGATGATCAACGCCATAATGCAATACAGCTTTTAGATATCCCAATTTACTACCACAATCGAAAGTTTGTCCAATCATGCGATATGCTTCAACTTGATCTGTTTTTTGTAAACTTGCAATCGCATCAGTTAGTTGAATTTCATTGCCTGCGCCACGTGGCGTATTTTCCAATAATTGCATAATCTTCGCTGGTAATACATAGCGACCAATCACTGACAAATTGCTTGGTGCAGTGCCAATGGCTGGTTTTTCAACAATTCCTTGCATGACCACACTATGACCTTGTTCAGGAATACTGGTTACATCTACGATTCCATACTGATCAACCAATTGATCTGGAACAGATTCCACCATAATCTGTGCTGCTTCAGCACGTTGATATTGCTCGATCATCAGTTTTAAGTCATTCTCTTGACTGGTATTTTTAACCAGCACATCGGGTAAAAGCACTGCAAATGGCTCATTCCCTACAATATCTTTAGCGCACAGAACCGCATGTCCTAAGCCCAAGGGTTGAGGCTGACGAACACTAATCACACTCACATGTTCTGGAATGATTTGCGTAATTTCTGCCAATAAATCAAATTTCTTTTTTTGTTCTAAGGTCGTTTCTAATTCAAAATTACGGTCAAAGTAATTTTCAATCGATGCTTTGGATGAATGTGTCACTAAAATGATTTGTTCGATTCCCGCAGCAACTGCTTCACGAACAACGTATTCAATGGCTGGGCGGTCAACCACGGTCACCATTTCTTTAGGAATTGACTTACTGGCAGGCAAAAACCTTGTACCTAAACCCGCGACTGGGAGTATTGCTTTTTTGATCGTCATTACTTTCTACTTTCTACACTAAAAAACTTATACAATAATTTTCAATGATGAATATCATTGCCCTTAAATAGTGAAGGCCCAACATGCCCTGGGGCATTGATCCCTTCTTTTTTACGCATCACCGAAACCGTTTTAAACATAATTTTAAAATCTAGCCAAATATTATGATGATCGACATACCAAACATCATATTTAAAACGCGCTTCATAATCTAATTCATTTCGCCCACGAATTTGTGCAAGCCCTGTCATGCCTGGTCGTACTTCAAGACGCCGTATTTGCTCAGGTGTATAATGTTGCACAAACTCTTTTAACATGGGTCTAGGCCCAACCACACTCATATCACCTTTAATCACATTGATCAATTGCGGCATTTCATCCAGACTGGTGGAACGCAATTTCTGACCAAAGGGTGTCATTCGTTGTTCATCCGGTAATGGATGGCCTTGTGCATCCATCGCATCTTTCATCGAACGAAATTTCATCATCTTAAAAAGTTTGCCATTTTTACCAGGTCGTTCCTGATAGAAAAAAACGGGCGAACCCAAATTCTTTTTCACCTTTATTGCGACATAAATAAAAAGCGGCAATAACAGCGTGAATGCAATTGAAGCAATGATGATATCAACAAAGCGTTTTAGCATGATTTTTCACCCAAAAACATAGATAACATCCATCTGTAAATAACATAATCATCGATTTGATCAATTTTGCCGTTTAGTCGGCATTAAAGTGTGAAATATTTTAGCAACTGACTGTAAAACACCTATGCAATTTTTAAAATTCAAGCATTTGCATGGCAACCATCATTTGCCGATTCACATTATGCACATCGTAATGTTGCTGAACATACTGCAAAGAATACTGCCCCATAGACTCAATCTGCTGGGGATGTTCAATGAGTTGTTGCATCGCACACTGCAAGGCATCTGCCGATTTCACTGCAACTTTCAAGCCATTATAACCATGCTTCACTGTTTCTTTACAGCCAGGAGCATCGGTGGTAATCACTGCTCGTCCCATAGACATTGCCTCAAGCACTGCACGAGGTATGCCTTCACGGTACGAAGGCAAAACAAAAACATTGGCTTGCGCAATTGCAGGGCGAACATCGTTCAGTTTTCCCCAATATTGAATCAAGCCAGAATCAATCCACGTCTGCAATTCTTGTTGGGCAATTGCAGCAGGATTTTCATCAATCCAACCGACCAAATGAAATTCAGCCATTCTATTCTGTGCTTTTATTGCTTGAGCAGCAGTAATATATTCGTAAATTCCTTTGTCTTTCAGTAACCGAGCGATCATTATAAAAATAGGGCGACATGCCCCATCCAAGCTCTTAATTAAAGGCATTGCTTGAAAATGACGTGTATTAACGCCCGAACCATTTACAATTGTCGTAGGCACATGTTTAGGCAAATGTCCTAATTGCTCGAGCAATTCAATATCATCACGATTCTGGAAAATAATGCCATTCGAACAGCGTAGTGCCATCCGAAATAATGTATTAAAAATTTTTTTTACGTATTTTAAAGCACCCGCGCTTTGATTTTCCTGAAAAGCATAACCTAAACCACTCAGCAGAATAAAACGCTGGGGGACTTTTGCCAGCGTTGCTGCCAGCGTACCGTAAATGACAGGTTTAATGGTGTAACACAGTACTTTATCGGGTTTTATCTTATGCAGTTGCTGCAAGATTTTTATGCAGGTTTGAAAATCTGCAACAGGGTTCGTTCCCATTTTTTGTAATGGATAAGCATAAAGTTGATAACCTAACTGTTGAAAATAAATCTGGTCATCTGGATAGCTGTCGATATTCGGAGCAAGAATATAAATTTGATGTCCTTTTGCTGCAATATCAGCCAGTAAATCACCACGAAAATTCCTTACAGTATGCAAATCATTGGAAATGATACAGAATTTCATGGTCTTACCTGTAAATGCTGTACATACCAAGGCATTGCCTGTGCAATTCCCTGAGCAATATCAAACTGTGGTGCATAACCCAAATAGTTTTGAATCTTAGAAATATCCGCTTGTGAATGACGAACATCGCCAGGTCTAAAATCACGATATGTCGCAGCTTGACCATAGTGAATATCATTTTTCGCTAAAGTGTGCGTCAACATTTGAAACAGTTGATTAAGATCCGTTCTTCCACCCACTGCAACGTTATAAATTTGGTTCAGTGCTTCTGAGTTTGTGGTCGTGGCTGCCAATAGATTGGCCTGAACCGCATTATCAATAAAATTAAAATCACGGCTGGTGGAACCATCACCATTGATGTACACCGTTTCATTCTGGATCATGGCTGCAGTCCATTTAGGAATCACCGCAGCATATGCACCTTCTGGGGTTTGACGTTTGCCAAATACATTAAAGTATCGTAATCCGATCGAGTTAAAACCATAACAACGCTGAAATACGTCGGCATAGAGCTCATTGACATATTTAGTGACTGCATAGGGCGACAATGGATGACCAATAATCTCTTCTTTTTTCGGTAATCCGGGGTGATCACCATAGGTAGAACTGCTTGCAGCATAAACAAAATTTCGAACATTTTGCTGTTTTGCTGCCTGCAGCATGTTCAAAAAGCCATCGATATTGGCTGCATTAGTGGCAATTGGGTTCTCAATAGAACGTGGTACCGAACCCAAAGCCGCCTGATGCAGCACATAATCTACATCGCGACAGGCCTGTATACAGTCATCAAAATGACAAATATCACCTTCCAAAAATTTAAAATTCTGCCACTGTTCGTTTGTAACAGAATACTGTACTTCATCTAAATTATGCTGAAACCCTGTCGAAAAATTATCTAAACCAACAACTTTTTGATTTAGTAAAAGCAATTTCTCCAGTAGATTAGAGCCGATAAAACCAGCAACCCCAGTAATGAGCCATGTTTTTGGTTGCTGTTGTAACTGCTCGCAACGTTGTTGGTACGTATTCATCATATTTCTCCCTCTAGAGGATTGTTATAAAGCTTCAACCATTGCTCGACCATAACCGCAACAGCGTAATATTGCACAATTCGTTGTCGATGTTGTTGTCCAAGTTGTTTTCTTTGTTCTGTCGACAATTGTATGCCTTGTACTATTTTGTTGCCAAGCATTTGCGCATTTGCGGGCTCAACCAGCCATGCTGCATCACCGAGTACCTCCTTTACGCCACCACAATCCGTTGCAATGACAATCCGTTGGCAACTCATTGCTTCAGCAACCACCAAACCGAACCCTTCCCATGCAGAAGATAATACAAAGAGATCTGCCATCGAAAGTAAATCAGCAATATCATGCCGTACGCCAAGAAAGTGTATCTGCTGTTGTAAACGTAGGGACTGTACCAATTGTTGTAATTGCGGACGCAAGTTCCCTTCACCCACAATAAAAAGTTGTGCCTGAGATACCGTAGTATGTACCTTAGCAAATGCCTGAATTAAATTGGGATAATCTTTGGCTTCCATTAATCGCCCCACGGCAATCAATACAGGTGTGGTATCCGATAACGAAAATTGCTGTCGCAATCGTAACCTTGCCTGTTTTGAAAACTGAAATTTCTCTGTATCAATCCCATTGCTCACGGTATAAGCATTGTCAGCCCGAAACGCGTGTTGCTGAATAAAATGTTGTGTGGCTTCTTCACTGACATTGCTATTGATATCTGAAGCAGCATCAGTGATTCGGTATAGAAACTGGCGAACTTTTCCGCCAACCGCTTTACTGTGTGCGGTACAAATCAGCCGTGGAAATCCAATATATTTTCTTGCAAGTCTTGCCAGAAGAATGGCATGAAACATATGGGCATGTACCACATCAGGTTGAAATTTCTGAATGAGTTTTTTCAACATGAAGATGCTTTTTACCAGTTTACGCAACGAATCAAGCTGTAAAGAAATTAGTTCAATTTCAGTATGTTGTGGGCGTAACTCAATCTCACCTGTTAAATAGGCAATTTTCACTTCATGGCCTGTCACAAACAATTGATCGGCCAAAGAGGTGACTATTTTTTCTGCACCACCTAAACCTAGGCCTGTACTGAGTAAAAGAACTTTCATCATCACCCTATGGTTATTTTATTTAATCTCGTATTTGTAATACATCTAACCATTGTGTGGTTATCGTATTGATCGAAAATTGCTGTGCGAGCTGTTGGTTTTCTGAGGCAATGCTGTGATAACGTTCAGGCGTTAAGTGCATAAATTGCAGCAAGCCCTGCGCCAATGCATCTACCTGTTCAGCCTCAATCAAAACATTGTTGCTTTCATTTAAAATCTGCCGAGGTCCTACAGGACAATCGAAAGCCACAATGGGCAAGCCAAAACTCAATGCTTCGAGTAGCACCATACCAAACCCTTCAAAGCGTGAACTTAAACAATATACAGATGCTTGAGCATAGTGCACCGCGATATCTGATGTTGCATCAAACCAGTCGATAGAGGATGAAATACCCAATAGTTCTGCTTGTTGTTTGAGAGCGTACTCTTGATCCCCACTGCCTACAATTCTTAAACGCCAATCCGAGTGTTGCTGTACTACTTTTTCCCACGCAGCCAACAGTAAATCAAATCCTTTTTCAGGGCGCAATCGCCCGACTGCCAAGACAGTTTTACACGACTGTGCTGGTAAATTCTGAGCCACCGCAAATGGACATGGATTTGCAATACATCGTATTTCCGCCCGAATACCCGTAATGCCTTGCAACCACAATTGCCGATCACGTTGTGTTAATGTCACAACAACATCTGCATAACGTGCCGCCCATCTGCGCCCCACACGTCGTAAGGCAACGCCTAAATCAATTTCAAAATTAAAATGTTCCCAACAAATATGATGAACATTTAATCCAAACAATGCAGGTACCGTGAAAATACAGGAAATACTATCCACCACAATCAAGTGTTTAATCTTATGATGTTGGACAAATTTTCTGATTTTCCAAATGGTCGCTAAGGCATGGGTTTTCATGGATACCGCATGATCATACAGTCGATGATTTTCAACTTTGGCATGCAGTGGAAAAAAAGGACGTTCACCTTGCGATAAATTGAGAATACACACCGCCTGACCTTGTGCTGCCAAGGCATTTGCAAGCAACGTGGTGACCCGCTCAGTCCCCCCAGATAAATTCAAATTGCCAATGAGAAAACAAATTTTCTGGCTCACTTTTTCCATCCTACACGGCGTAATCCACGATCAACTAGCAAAAATAACACACCAAATTGCCAAAATAATCGATTCCCACGGTTACGAATATGCGATGGATCAATCTGATGCTGTTGCAGCTGTCGTTTTAATAAGGTCCAACGTTGTTGTGCCTGTAACACACCCTCAGCCATCAAACTGTCATAGATATAACTTTGACTGATCGATACCACAGTCGGCACAAGAATAGGATACTCAGCGACATGACTCAGCAATAACACAGCTGCTCCGCCTAAATCGTCAATACTTTTCTTCGATTTGGTTGCCGTAATGCCACGGGGATTAACACGGTAATTGAGTAAAATGTTTGGACTAAAATAAACTGTTTTTGCCTTTAAAAATAAAAATGGCGTGGTATAGGCATCTTCATACAGGGTCGCCAGTGGAAAATAAATCTCTGCAAATAATTCGCGGCGATATACCCGTAACCAAACGAACCATGCCGAACGATGGCTCAGTTCTAGCAATAACGATGTATTGAGATGTTGTAATCCTTCAACAGGCATTGGGCTTAAGAAAGGGATGATCTCACCCGTATCGGTCACCCGTTGTGCTGAAAATTGAATAATGTCTGGGTTGGCTTGCAGTGCAGAAAAAAGCGTTGCGAAATAGTTCGGCTGTAAATAATCATCAGAGTCTAAAAAAGCAAGATAGTCGCCTTTTGCATGTGCTATCCCCGTATTACGTGCTGCACTCAGACCCTGATTGTGCTGATGCAGTATCAAAAAATGTTGTCGAATCTGTTCATCTTGCATGGCCAGAAAATTTTCAATTAAAACCATCGACTGATCGGGTGTGCCATCATTGACCACAATCACTTCAACCCCAGCGTATGGCAACTGTGTGCAGAGGCTTCTTAGGCACTGCTCTATATATTTTTCAACATTATAAACGGGAATGATCAGGCTGAGTTTCATGGCTTAGGCCTAGGATTTAAATAAGTAGAGACTTGCAACATACGTCGATGCGTATCAAAAATTAAGCCTGAACGGTAAAAATAATTCAACAATGTGAGCGATATAAATTCAGTGATCAAAATCGCAAAAATCGCACCATACAATGAAAAATAATGAACAGCCAAAGAGGTCAGAACTAAATTAAATGCGACTAAAATAAGCGTTTTACGATGTAAATAATCATATGCATTGAACTTCATCAGATACTTTTCTGCCACGGTAGACATTCCAGAAAACAATGTCACCAAAACCGCAATGACTAAAATATCATTCACTTGCTGATATTGTGCACCATAGAGCCAAGCAATAATCCAATGACCAAACAAAGCAAAAAATAACGCGGCAGATAATGCAATAACGACCACCATAACGTTCAGTCGAGCCACCATTATTTGGCTTTTTTCATGGCTTTTTTCAGCATAAATCTGGGTGAGGAAAGAAGAAATTAAAGCATTCAGGACAAAATAAAAACTACTTCCGAGTGTCATGGCCACCGTATAAATGCCTAAATCATGTTGCGACTTCATACCCAAAAATAGTTGAGATGCTTTGGTAAAAATTGCAACTGACAAGCTATACAAGACCAATTTACGTCCAATCGCCAGCATATGTCGTCGATAACGGTTTAATTGAAATGTAGTACCTGTCGTTGTAAGCACTTTTTTACGTGAAAAAATATAGCGTCTAAGTACAAATGGAATCAAACTAATCAAAACAATCGGCAAGCTTAAATAAACAATCGGCAATTCAAAAGCAGCAATACAATAGCGCAGAATCAGGCAAATTATTAAGGCTGTAACATTACATAAAGTGTTGATATAAGACTGTAATGTCGCATTAAAATATAAGGTGTACACATCATGTAAAGCAAAATAAATTGCAATGCTAGATGCAACTGAGAAGATGAGCGTGAGTTTATCCACCGTCCAATATAAATAAGCAAGCACCAACCCAGCAAAAATCATATACAGTACATTACGAATTAACCGCGTTGCCAGAATAATCCGCTCACCTGTCGCGCGGTTCTGACTGCTCTTTTGGAAAATAATATTTTCCGAACCGAACATTGCCAATGTTTGCACAATCGCAAATACCGAGGTGGCAAAAGTCAATTTACCGAAGTTTTCTGGCCCAATATACCGCGCAACAAATGAGGTCACAAAGATCAAACCAAAAATGGACAATATCTTTTCAGACATCATCCATAAAGAATTAGAAAAAATCTTTTTACTCATCATGCACTTGCCAATTAAAGGCGGATATCGACGCTGTTTTTATCCATCACATATTTTAAGTCGTAGAGTACAAAATTGGCCTTACAGAATTGAGCAATATCTTCACGGGTATATTGCTTAAACTGGTGGTGCGCAACCGCTAGAACCACAGCATCATAATAGTGATTTTTAGGTTCCGTGGCCAATGCCAAGCCATACTCATGTTCAACTTCACCAGCATCGACCCAAGGGTCATGAACATCCACCTGAATATGATATTCCTGTAGCTCTTTCACAATATCAATCACACGGGTATTACGAATGTCGGGACAGTTTTCTTTAAAGCTTAAACCTAGCACCAATACTTTAGCGCCTTCGACTTGAATGCGTTTTTTCACCATGGTTTTCACCAATTGCGTGACAACATAAGCGCCCATCCCATCATTTAAACGACGGCCCGCTAAAATAATTTCAGGATGATATCCAATCGCTTGTGCTTTGTGGGTCAAATAGTAAGGATCAACCCCAATACAATGCCCGCCAACCAAACCCGGACGAAATGGCAAGAAATTCCACTTGGTTCCTGCTGCTTGTAACACAGCCTCGGTATCAATATTCATTTTATTAAAAATTAAAGCCAATTCATTAATTAAGGCAATATTGACATCACGTTGCGTGTTTTCAATGACCTTGGCAGCTTCAGCAACTTTAATACTTGGCGCTTTATGGGTACCCGCGGTGATAATCAGGTTATAGACATCATCGATATAATTGGCAATTTCAGGCGTTGAACCTGCTGTTATTTTTAAAATATTGGTTACACGGTGTTCTTTATCACCCGGATTAATCCGTTCAGGACTATAACCTGCATAAAAGTCTTGATTGAATTTAAGTCCAGAATTGTCTTCCAATACTGGAATACAGACTTCTTCTGTCGCCCCTGGATAAACCGTCGACTCGTACACAACGATATCGCCTTTTTTCAAAACTTGCGCAATACTCTCAGACGCTTTCACCAATGGGCTTAAATCTGGTTGTTTAAACTCATCGATGGGCGTTGGTACTGTAACAATAAAAAAGTTACAGTCGCGAAGGTCGGCAATATTGGTGGTATAACTCAGATGTTTCGCTTCTGTTAACTCGTCAGGAGACGTCTCTAGCGTATGATCCTGTCCATTTTTTAATTCATTAATTCGTTTTTGTTGAATATCAAAACCAACCGTTGCTACAGTTTTCCCAAATTCCACAGCCAGTGGTAGCCCCACATAACCTAAACCGATAATCGCGATTTTGAGTTGATCCCGTTGCAACATAGCGTGTTTGACCTTCAGCAAATAAACAAAATTCAGCCAGCAAAGCATGGCTATTATCAGTATTCATCATACCAGAAATGGCTTTTGGTGTTCTGTTAAAAAGCGTCCACTTCTTTGACCGTACGTCCTATTTATTCAACATTATCGCGACTTAAGCCATGTTTACAGTTTTAAAACACGTTTTAAGTCGATCAAACAACGTATCCACAGAAAAAACATCGACTTTTCGTTACAATGTAAGCTATGTTTAAATGCAGCAATATGTATTTATCTGCTCACACAAAATGCAATATATCTGGACCCCTCATTATGAGTAAACTTTTACCAAGTGCAGTCGCTGTTGTTTTGGGTGCTGCTGCTCTTTTTCCTGTTTATTACGCAACACAACATTCCGATAAAAGCTCGACAAGCAATGGCGACAAAGCCAAACCTGTTGAAGTATTAAGTTATGTTGAAGGTTACAAAATTGGTAGCCAAATGCCTGCCGACGTCAATGTTAAAAATTTTGCAGATGGTGTGCGTGATGGTAAAGAGCATAAACCCTCTGCTTATACCGAAGCCCAGCTCACCCAAGCACTGACGGCTTATCAGAAAGAAATGGAAGCAAAAGCGGGTAAACTGGAAAATCTAAACAAAACGTTCCTTGCCGAAAATGCAAAAAAACCTGGAGTTAAGACCACTGCATCTGGATTACAATACAAAATTGTAAAACAAGGTACTGGGAAACAGCCAACAGCAGATTCAACAGTTAAAGTAAATTATGAAGGCAAACTGGTCGATGGTACCGTTTTTGATAGCAGCTTTGAACGCAAAGAACCTGTCGAATTCCCATTGAAAGGCGTCATTCCAGGTTGGACAGAAGGTATTCCTTTAGTCAAAGAAGGGGGTAGCATCGAATTGTATATTCCAGCAAACCTCGCTTATGGCGAACAAGGTAATGCCTCTATTCCACCAAATAGTGTACTTATCTTTAAAGTAGATTTATTACAAGTGAAATAAATCTTTCAGATAATGGAGAGTGCTACACTCTCCATTTTAATATTTGAGGAATGAATATAATGAAAAAAATCCTGAGTTTGACATGTGCCCTTTGCTTCAGTGCCCCAGTATTTGCAACAACAGCTGTAAATTCTAAAAGTGCTTTGCCAGATCAGGCAGGTTACAGCTTTGGTTATTTGCTTGGCAAAAGCAATGCCGATGCAATGAAAGGATTGAATTTGAATGCATTTATTCAAGGTTTGACCAATGCCTCCCGCAATCAGGCACCCGCTTTAACCGAGCAAGAAATGGCAAATGCTTTAAACCAATACAAAAAGCAAGCTGAAGCCAATGATCTCCAACAACACCAACAATTGGCACAACTCAACGCACAAAATGGCCTGACATTTCTGAGTCAAAATGCGAAAAAATCAGGGATTGTAACAACATCATCTGGTCTGCAATATCAGGTTATTCAAGCAGGTTCAGGTAAAACACCTACCAAAAATAGTACCGTTTCGGTCAACTATGAAGGTCGTTTAATTGATGGTACGGTGTTTGATAGTTCTATTGCTCGTCAACAACCCGCTGAATTTCGTGTTAGTGATGTTGTCGCAGGCCTTTCAGAGGGTTTACTGACCATGAAAGAAGGGGGCAAAACCCGTTTCTTTATCCCTGCGAAATTAGGCTATGGTGAAATTGGTGCTGGCGATGCGATTGGACCAAATAGTACATTAATTTTTGACGTTGAATTACTGAAAGTAAAATAATTAAAATGACACACCGATAAAAGCCCTCTTGAATCAATCTTCAAGGGGGCTTATTTTTAAACATCGCGCTTTAAATACCGCTATTAATATTAATGTTTCAAGTGGCGCGGTCTAAACCCTGTAACCAATAATCCAATGGTATACGCTACGACACCCGCGATACATAATCCAACAACTTCCGCAACTCTCCACCATGTCGATAATTCAGATTGATAAAGGCTTAAACCATAAGCCAATACCGCAATCATCGCCATATTTGCTATTGCATATTGCACGAAGATTTTTTTCCAGTGGGCACCAAAACGAAAAATATTACGCTTATGCAAATAATAATAAAGCAGTGCAGCATTCACAAAAGCTGAACCAGAAGATGCGATCCCCAGCGCCATATGTTCTGCTTCCCAATGAATCAACTTAAAAAATCCGATAAAAATGACATTGAGAATTGCATTCGCAGCGACGGCGATGAGGCCGACTCGAACGGGTGTTTTGGTATCTTGCTGTGCGTAGAATCCGGGTGCAAAGACTTTAATAAGCATGAAGGCCAACACGCCACCACTCATACATTGCAATGCCAACGCCGTCATCTGGGTATCTTGCAACGTAAACTCACCGCGCTGGAATAAAGCTTGAATAATTGGGGTAGAGAGCATGAACAAAGCAATACTGGCAGGTACACCGACCAAAATAATCACACGAGCCGCCCAATCAATCATGGCTTTAAATTTGGCCGTATCTTGTTCAGCATGTCTGGCAGACAACGATGGTAAAATGACAGTACCAATCGCCACACCAATTAAACCTAATGGCAATTCTGTCATTCGTTCAGCACCATATAACCATGACACAGAACCATCTTGCATAAATGATGCCCAAATCGTATTTAACAACAAGTTAATCTGAGTCACCGATACACCAAATAAGGCCGGCAACATCAGTTTTAAAATTCGTGCCACGCCCTCATGCTTAAAATCAACTTTCGGTGGAATCAATAATTTTTTTCGCCACAATTCAGGAATTTGTACTGCCAACTGAATGATGCCTGCAAGCAATACCGCCCAGCCCAAAGACATAATTGGCGTTTCCATATACGGTGTCAGCCACCATGCACCTGCAATCATGGCAACATTCAGCAATACTGGCGAAAATGCTGGACTAAAAAATGAACCGTAACTGTTTAAAATACTGCTCGCAAACGCCGTGAGTGACATGAACAATAAATATGGAATCGTTAAGCGGAACATCTCCACGGCTTGTGAAAACTTTCCTGCATCATCATGAAAACCAGGCGCATAAATGTAAACAATGGTCGGCGCAACAATCATGGCAATGAGCGTTAGCGTAGACATGACCGTTAATAAACAACCAAAGACACGACTAATTAATATTTGTACTTCAGCATGTGCCCGCCCTGTACGATATTCCGTTAATACAGGAATAAAGGCCTGAGAAAATGCACCTTCTGCAAATAATCGCCGAAAAAAATTTGGAATTCGAAATGCAACCACGAATACGTCAAACTCTTTGCCTGCCCCGAAAACATTCAGCAAAACCATATCTCGTACTAAACCCAGAATTCGGGACAACATCGTCATTGCACTTACGATAAAAGTCGAACGCCAAAGCGCCATCAGTTACACCCAACTCAAATTGATAAACGGTATTTTAATGAAAAGAGATTAAAATATCGTTGTTAATTCTTTTTTATTTTCAATTTAAAAGCTTAAACATGCATTTCATGATTCAATGCATGCAATAAACCACGGAATTGTATCCAATTAAAATGTGGCCCAGGATCTGTTTTACGGACAGGCGCAATATCTGAATGACCTGTAATATGTTGTTGAATATCTGGATAGGCACCTTGTAGTGTTGCAACAACATGGGCAAGCATTTGATATTGAACTGTTTCAAAGGGCAAATCATCACTCCCTTCCAGCTCTATTCCAATAGAATAATCATTGCATTCTGGTAACCCCAGATAACGTGAACGTCCCGCATGCCACGCACGATCATTAAAATTTACAAACTGAATCACCTCACCCGTACGTAAAATCAATAAATGTGCAGAAACCCGCATTCCCTCAATGGTTTTAAAATAAGGATGCGCTTCCCAATCTAGTTGATTTTGAAAAAATTGCTGAATATAACCACCACCAAACTGAGACGGAGGCAGACTAATATTATGAATCACCACCAGCTGAATGCTTGTCGATTCAGGACGTTGGTTAAAATTAGGAGAACTCAACTGCCGTGCCCCAAGCAATATACCCTCGTTCACTTGAAATACGGGTCGTGTAGCCATGAAGTTCTCCCAAAATGTTGACTGACTTAAAACAATTTTCTGTTTATGAATTTTATGACGTTATCACGACAAAGCACAATAAAGCATTTGAATTACATCACGAATGATCTTTTGTTTTCTTTTACTTTTGGTTGGACAATGATTAACATAAATACATATTTTTTACGTCCTGACCATTATGGATCAATATTCTTCTCTTAAGGGCAAAACGGGGTTAAAACGCATTCGCAATGCGGCAGGTTATTCAATTTCTGGTTTTCGCTCAGCATTTCAATATGAAGCAGCCTTTCGTCAGATTGTATTATTAAATCTCATACTTCTGCCGATTAACTTATGGCTCGATTTAACACGCCTTGAACACTTGGTACTTATTTTAGTTGGATTACTCGCAATTATTGTCGAGTTATTTAATTCTGCAATTGAAGCCGTGGTCGATCGAATTTCTCTGGAACGTCACCCGCTTGCCAAAAATGCGAAAGATATGGGCAGTGCAGCTCAATGTGTCGCATTGAGTATGATCGCCTTGTCATGGATTATCATTTTATGGCAATGAATCCTGTCTAAAAATGAAGATCAAAATAACGAAAAGGCCTGTCTTATGGCAGGCCTTTTCGTTATATCAAATAGTTTACCAACCCAAAACTTGCTGTTGCTTTTTGATCAATTCCTGAATGCCTTTCTCAGCCAATTCCAGCATGGCATTACATTGTGTTCGCGTAAATGGTTTATCTTCAGCAGTCCCCTGAATTTCAATAAACTCACCCGCCTGCGTCATCACAACATTCAAGTCTGTTTGGCAATTTGAATCTTCTTCATAGCACAAATCCAACAAGACTTCATCTTGAAAAATGCCCACTGAAATTGCCGCAACCAAACCTTTGAGTGGATCTTGTTTAATTTTTTTCTGTTCCAATAATACATTCATGGCATCAATCAACGCCACAGCCGCGCCTGTAATAGATGCTGTACGCGTACCACCATCAGCTTGAATCACATCACAGTCAATCGTAATGGTGTTTTCACCCAGTTTCTTCAAATCGACCATCGAACGAAGGCTACGCCCAATTAAGCGCTGAATTTCCTGAGTACGACCTGATTGTTTACCGCGAGCCGCTTCACGGTCTGAACGCGTGTGCGTTGAACGTGGTAACATGCCATATTCAGCAGTAACCCAACCTTGACCCTTGCCTTTTAAAAATCGTGGCACACTGTGATCGATACTGGCGGTGCAAAGCACTTTGGTATGGCCAAATTCAACCAAAACCGAACCTTCTGCATAACGTGTATAGTTACGGGTAATTTTTACATCTCGCAATTGGTCTAATGCACGTTGATCGATACGCATAAGTATTCCTTCATTTTCACCACAAATTTTGTGGACGAGTATACCAGAAAGCCACTCTTTACACATGGCGAATCTATATGACTCAGCGTACACTGCCAACATTCTTATCATCATGTTTTTTGAGAAATCAGCGATGTCCTCACGTGCTCTTAGAAAATCAAATAGCCAACATCATTTATTAGAAAAGGTATTATACCTTGGCTATGCAGGCCAACGGTTTCACAGCATCAGTTTGCGTCAATTAGCAACAGAAATGGATTTGGTTCCAAGTGCGCTATATCGTTATTTCCCAAATAAAAATGCTTTAGCGAATGAACTTCTCGATGAAATTGCACTCTTGATTAAAAGTTATTTGGGATTATTGGCACAAATCTTTTACGATAGTCATTGTGATGGCGCCCATATCAATAAGAATATTCAAGCTTTATGCCATCATTTAGAACAAAAAGGCATTTACTGGCATTTTTTTATTACTGAACGCTGGGGAGGATCCATCTATTTAGAACATAAAATTCAGCAAGAAATTACATTTTTATCTGTTGATTTATCTAAACAAATGCAAAAAAAACAGCCCGACTCTCTAACGCTCTCTCATGAACATGCCACGATACTAACGCAGTTATTATTGCCCACTTATTTTAGCTGGATGATGCAATATTTTGACTTGATCAAACAACCCAACAACGCAGCCACCATTCAACGCAAGCAACAATTGTGTCATGCACTGAATCTTCAATTGCAATGGCTCAGACAGGGTTTAATCTCTTAAAGTGGCACCTCTATCATTGACACATCTATTACACGTATAATTCCATCATACAAAAATAAAAACGCATCGCTTTTTACAAGCCATGCGTTTTTATCAACTTACTACAAAAAGTTATTTTTTCGCTTTACGCTCTTGGTCAACCAAGTAACTCACAATTTGAGTTACTCGACCATCTTCACCTTGCACAATATATTTACCATTTACAACCACAGCTGGAACACCCGTTAGCTGATACTGTGCTGCCAATTGGTTAGATTGCGCCACTTTAGCACTCACAGGGAAAGAATTATAGGCTGCGTTAAATTTGCTTTCAGGCACACCATATTTAGTGAAGAATTTGGCCGCAGACGCCTGATCAAAGATTTGCTGATTTTTGAGATGAATTGCATCAAACAACGGAAGATGCGTGCGTTTACGGACACCCAACTGCTCAGAGGCATAGTATGTACGCGCACCCGATTCCCACACAGGATTCATCGCTGCTGGTGAACGCACAAAATTAACATCTTTTGGCAATTTTTTTAGCCAAGCTTGCATATGTGGTTCAAGTTTAAAACAATGAGGACAGCCATACCAAAAGAATTCACGGACTTCTATTTTATTTGGGACATCAACTTTGCCAGGGTTTTTAATCACCGTATAGTCTTTCCCTGCCACAAAATTTTCTGCCATTGCCTGAGCAGAAAAAGCCATCACTGTTGCCGCCAAGCCGTGAATAATAAATTTTTTCATGGATTAAATATCCTGTTCAAGATTGTTCATTAGCATATGCTTTCACTATAAAACATCTATACAAAAAGCGTCTGTTTTCTGTGAACTTTTTTACAGCTTTTATCGCTTTTTCTGCAATACAAGGTACACTAAGCCACAGTATAACTTTAATTTAAAAAGCAATCGTGTATTGAGGTAAATTCCATGTCACAGTTGAATGTTGATCCACAAGAAATCGCAAAATTCGAAGCCTTAGCCGCAAAATGGTGGGATCAACATTCCGAATTTAAGCCCTTACATCAAATTAATCCGCTACGCTTAAATTGGATAGATCAATATTCAGAAGGCTTAACAGGCAAAAAAGTACTTGATGTTGGTTGTGGCGGGGGCATTCTTGCCGAAAGTATGGCTCGACGTGGAGCACATGTGCTCGGTATTGATATGGGTGAAGCACCTCTTGCGGTTGCTCGTTTACATGCCAGTCAAGAAAATGTACAAAACATTGAATATCGACAAATTCCCGTCGAACAATTGGCTCAAGAACAGGCAGGACTATACGATGTTGTCACCTGTATGGAAATGCTTGAACATGTTCCCGATCCAGCCTCTATTATTCAGGCTTGCCAGCGCCTCGTAAAACCAAATGGTCATGTTTTTTTCTCGACCATTAACCGTAATCCAAAGTCCTATTTGTTTGCCATCATTGGCGCAGAATATGTATTACGTATGCTACCCAAAGGCACACATGATTATCATAAATTCATTCGTCCATCTGAATTAGTACAAGATATTGAAGCAGCTGGATTAAAACTAAAAGAAATGACAGGTTTACATTACAACCCCATCACCCGACATTACTGGCTGGCACCGAATGTAGACGTCAATTATATGGTATATACACGTCATTCAGGTGCGCAATGAAAGCTGTATTATTCGATTTAGATGGGACACTCATCGACACCGCTGCTGACTTTATTCGCATCATTCAACACATGTGCCAAGAAGCACAACGTCCTATTGTCGACGCAGCCACCATTCGCACGCAGGTATCTGAAGGCGCGCGTGCAATGGTCAAACTGGTTTATCCCGAACTGGCGGTAGATGACCCTATATTTTTAGCACATCGTCAACGCTTTTTAGATCACTATGGTGAAAATATTGCCATTGATACTGATCTCTTTGAAGGGATGTATCCACTTCTTGAAATGCTGGAAAATCATAATATCCCTTGGGGAATTGTGACAAATAAACCGCGTGGATTGAGTGAGTCATTAATCGAAGCATTGAACTTACAACAACGTTGTGCTGTATTAGTCTGCCCTGATGATGTCAAAAAAACCAAACCAGATCCCGAACCAATGTATTTGGCGGCCAAAACTTTAGGTATTGAGGCAACAGATATTATTTATGTCGGCGACCACCCACGTGATATCGATGCTGGACGCAATGCCAAGATGTATACCATTTTAGCAGCCTATGGTTACTTGCCAGTCGAATTTCGGGACGATTTAAATGCATGGCAAGCCGATTATATTGTTGACAATGTTCAAGAATTACATCAAGTTTTAAAAGATAAATTCGCGCTATAATCCATCAATCAAGGAGGTTCCCAATGAAATATTCAGAATATCAACCTCGGACCAACTTACTTAAAGACAAGATTATTTTGGTCACGGGTGCTGGCGATGGCATAGGTCGAGCTGCGGCCATCAGTTACGCACTTCATGGTGCAACAGTCGTATTACATGGTCGTACCTTAAATAAACTCGAAGTTGTTTATGATGAGATTGAGGGACTTGGCGCACCACAACCCGCCATCTTACCCTTACAACTTTCCAGTGCATCTGACCGAGAATATGAGCACCTCGTCGACACTTTAGAACAACAATTTGGCCGCCTTGACGGCATCTTACACAATGCAGGGATTCTAGGTGAACGCCTTCCCCTAGCAACCTATCCAGTCAGTGTATGGGATGAAGTGATTGCCGTAAACTTACGCGCACCGTTTGTACTCACGCAAGCACTATTACCACTCTTGCAAAAATCAGAAAATGCTTCCGTCATTTTTGCAACATCTGGTGTTGGACGCGAAGCCAGAGCATTATGGGG
The DNA here is from genome assembly GCA_047605045.1 of Acinetobacter sp. GTDB lineage: Bacteria > Pseudomonadota > Gammaproteobacteria > Pseudomonadales > Moraxellaceae > Acinetobacter. The sequence continues at coordinate 27,449 of JASGGM010000002.1, forward strand.
CGCATATTCCGTTTCCAAATTTGCTGTTGAAGCCATGAATAAACTCTTTGCTGCCGAAAATAGCTACGACAATATTCGCTACAACTGCCTAAATCCTGGTGCAACGCGTACAGCAATGCGTGCCAAAGCATTCCCAGATGAAGATCCGCTTAGCCTTCCAACGACCGAAAGTATTATGCCTGCGTACTTATATCTCATGGGGGAAGACAGCTTACACTTGAATGGTGAAAGTATTAATGCACAAGATTAAATCTTTTCAAAACGTTAAACCCATATACAAGAAGCATAAAATAAATCTATTTATTTTCAGTACTTTTAATTAAAAAAAGTACTGAAAATTGAAATTATTATCATGAAATACATCGTATTTTATTCTGAATTCGACCACGGTTTAAAAAAATAATGCCATAATCTTCACAGTTTCTCTGCATTTATTTAATACAGTAAGCAATAACTGGAGGCATGGCAATGGTAATTTCGAGGATGGTAGCCCCATGAAACAAATTCTGACTGCCACAGCAATCTGCATGATGATATGGCTAACCGTACCTATTAGTTTTGCAGGTCCTCCTGGTGGTGGTGGAGCTGGTCGAGATTTTTCCAACAATGGTCCACAACACCTTTCTTTCGGCGATAATTCTCGTCAGCGCGGCTTTGATGATGGATTTCAGGGAAGTCCTTTTCAGGACCTACAAGAACGCCGTAAGCAACGGGAAGAACGCGGTTTTCAACGCCTACAAAAACTCAAATGGCAACCAGGATATACCATACCACAACACTACCGTGGCGAAAGCTATAAAGTAGACTATGATACTTACCGATTGCCACGACCTACGCGAAATCAACAATGGTATAAAATCAATAATGAATATTTATTGGTCGATTCTGATAACAACACCATTATTCAAATTCGCTAAATAAATCGGCCAATCATTTCTTCAGATTCGCCCTGCTATTTGAAGTTTTACTCTAATATTATAATTTTATTGACCCGAAAGCACACTTCAAAATTATCAATTTATACAGGTTTAGCCATGATTCAAAGGGCTTTGTTTGATCAGCATTCCACATCAGGCTCATCCTATCAAAAAAATACCTATGATCATGCCATAAACGAAAAAACCCCTGAAATTCATTCAGAGGTTTTTCTTGATCTTAGACATGTCTAACTTAATTTAATACTTTGTTGCCCTGCTGGCGTAACTTTAAAAATTTCCACTTCAAACGTAATGTTTTTACCTGCAAGTGGATGATTAAAGTCAACTTCCGTAATATCATCATTCACAGTTTTGACCACACCAAATAAGCTTGATTTCGCTTTATCTTCAAACTCAATCATGTGACCAACAATCGGACGCTGTTCGAATTTCACCGTATCGAATGTCTGAACATTGTCAGGATTCCAAGGCCCAAAAGCATCTTCAGGTGGTAAATGCACCGTTCGACGATCTCCTGCACGTAAGCCAAACAAAGCTTTTTCAAAACCTTCCAATAAATTACCATCACCAATGGTTAAACTTACAGGTTCCTCACGGCTACGGGTGTTATCAATCTCTACGCCATTTTCGATGGCGACCGAAAAGTGAAGTTCTACTTGCGAACCTTCAGCAACTCGGATTTCTTCATTCGGATGAATAATTTCCATATTTACTTCTTCACACTAGTTTTACGGCGTTTATCCAAAAAGAATGTATCTACCAGCAATAAAATTGTACCCAGCGTAATCGCACTGTCGGCAATATTAAATGCTGGGAAATGATGATTTTGGTAATAGACATGTATAAAATCAACAACATAGCCCAATGTTACTCGATCAATCAAATTACCAAGCGCACCACCCAAAATCAGCGCCAATGCTGCGGCCAACACCACCATATTTTTTTGCATTCGCATCAGCCAAAATACAAAAATCACCGACACCAATGCTGCCAATAGTGTAAATAAATAACGTTGCCACCCACCTGCATCTGATAAAAAACTAAAAGCTGCACCGTAGTTATGTAAGAGCGTCCAGTTTAAAAACGGCAATACAGGTAACGGTTCAGCATAGTTTAAATGGGTACTCGCAATGTGCTTTGTCCATTGATCCAACACGATGGCAAGGGCTGAGAGCCCAAGCCAAATGAAGTTATGTGCGTAAAAAATCGGACCTTTTTTTTGCGGATTAGGCATATTTTCTCTCTTCACCCTGACCTGCCACATTGACAATACAGCGTGAGCATAGACCAGGATGTGCTACATGTGTGTTCACATCTGGTAAAACATGCCAACAACGTGCACATTTCTCACCTTCGGCAGCCGTCACTTGCACACGCAAACCGTCAATATCCGTGGCTTCGCCTTGGGTCTCATCAAAATTGTGAACAATCACTTGCGAGGTAATCAAAACAAAACGCAGCTCATCCTCAAGTGTATTAAGCAATTTTTCCAAAGTGGTATTGGCCCACAATTCTACTTTGGCAGACAAGTTACTTCCTACCAATTTTTCATTACGTGCCGCTTCAATTTGCTTATTCACCGCAGATTTCACTTGAATCAGTGCTTGCCAATCCTCTTCCGACAAAAGATTCGCTGTCGTTGCCACAGGAATGTCATACCATTCTTGCGTAAAGACATATTTTTCAGATTGTTCTGGAATCAATGGCCATGCTTCTTGTGCCGTGAAACTCAAAATTGGCGACATCCAACGTACAAAAGCTTGTACCAAATGATACAACGCTGTTTGTGCGGAACGACGTGCCTGTGAATCCACTTTGGTGGTGTATTGACGGTCTTTGATGATGTCAAGATAAAAACCACCCAAGTCATTGATACAGAAATTCGTAAGCGCATTACACACCTGATGGAAATTCATATCCTCATACGATTGTGTAATCACTTTCTGCACATCGTTGGCACGTTGCAAAATATATTGATCCAATGCAATCAATTGATCAGATGGCAATAAATCAGTGCTTGGTTTGAAGCCATTTAAGTTAGCCAACAAGAAACGTAACGTATTACGAATACGGCGGTAACTGTCGCTAACACGGTTAAAGATTTCTTTCGATGCCGCAATTTCATAGCGATAGTCACTTGAAGCCACGTACAAACGTAAACCATCTGCACCTAATTGTTTAATAATTTCTTCTAAAGGAATATAGTTTCCTAAAGATTTAGACAACTTACGACCTTTTTCATCTACCGTAAAACCATGTGTTAACAAGGCCTTATAAGGTGCACGGTTATGAATCGCCATTGAAGTCAAGAGAGATGACTGGAACCAGCCACGGTGCTGATCCGATCCTTCAAGGTACAAATCGGCAGGGCTTTGCAACTCTTCACGTTGCTCCAACACTGCAAAATGTGTTGTGCCCGAATCAAACCAAACATCTAACGTGTCACGTACACAGTTATATTGCTCCGCTTCATCGGCAATAAAATCTCTGGCGTCACGATTAAACCAGGCATCAATCCCTTCTTGTTCAATCAGTTTTGCAACTTCTTCGATTAACTCTGGTGTACGTGGGTGCAATTCATTCGTATCTTTATGTACAAAGAACGGAATTGGCACCCCCCAAGTACGTTGACGAGAAATACACCAGTCTGGACGACCATCAATCATCGATTGAATACGATTTTTCCCCCAGTTCGGTACAAATTCAATATCTTCATCAATCGCCTTTAAAGCACCATCACGTAAGCCTTGCTGATCCATGCTGATAAACCATTGTGGCGTTGCACGGAAAATAATTGGTGTTTTGTGTCGCCAACAATGTGGATAGCTATGTTTAATCGGTTGATGTGCCCATAAATGTCCTGCTTCAGCCAATGCAGCAATAATTTTTGGATTGGCTTTGTAAATATGTTCACCTGCAAAAATTGGCGACGTCGGCAAATACACGCCATTACCACCCACAGGATTATCAATCGCTAAACTATAGGTTAAACCAACTTTATAGTCATCCACACCATGCGCAGGCGCAGTATGTACCGCACCAGTACCACTCTCTGCAGTCACATGCTCACCCAGAATTACAGGTACTTGGCGTTCAGTGATAATTGGATGTTGTAATTTTAAATTTTCTAAAACTGCACCTTTAAAATCTGCCACAGTTTTTGGGTGATCTAGTTTGTAACGTTCACATGCCGAAGCCACCAAATCTTTCGCTAAAATGAGATTTTGTGTACCACGTTCACTCTGAACTTCCACCAATTGATAATCAATTTCCGCATGCAGTGAAACGGCTTGATTGGCAGGCATCGTCCACGGTGTTGTCGTCCAGATCACAATATCTGTCGGATTCG
>JASGGM010000003.1:0-30549 GCA_047605045.1 Acinetobacter sp.
AGGCAGCATCTTTTAAACTACGAACACGTCCCCAAAAATCCAGCTCGTAAGAGGTCACTCCCACGGTGACTTCTGAAAGTGAAAAGGGCACAAAACTTGAAGTAGGGGTTTTTGCACGTGTATAACTCGCATCTGCACCAACAGTTGGAAGTTGATTCAGTTCAGTAATATGATACTGCAATTGTGCTTTCTGAATGTTGAGCGCAGCGGTTCGTAAGTCGCGGTTATTTTGTAAGGCCAGATCAATCACTTGTGTTAAACGAGGATCGGAGAAAAACTCTTTATACCCTTGTTCAGCAATGGACGTTCCGGATGCACCTTTGGCAGCAAATTGATTGGGAATTTCTGGTTTAGCGACTGGCTCTGGACCACGCATGCTTTGACATGCAGTCAAAGCAAGCGCAAGTGCAGATACCGCAAAGCTACGTGCAAAAATAAATTTCGCCTTTTGCATCACGATGTATGCTCCTGAACATTGGTATTCTTCGGTTTATATTTAAATATACTACGAATCCACACGAAGAATACAGGAATGAAGAAAATACCTAATAGTGTTGAACTAAGAACGCCACCGATGACACCATAACCTACAGAGTGTTGGCTACCTGCACCCGCACCAGTAGAGATTGCAAGTGGTAATACACCAAAACCGAATGCAAGTGTGGTCATGATGATTGGTCGTAGACGTAATTTAGCCGCATGCATGGTGGCTTCGAATAAATCTTCGCCTTTCTCTTGCAATTCTTTTGCAAACTCTACAATCAAGATTGCATTTTTCGCGGATAGACCAATCACGGCAATAATGGCGACTTGGAAGTAAATGTTGTTGGTCAGATTTGGATCACCTTTCAGTGTCATACCCAAGAAAGTCAGAACAACAGATCCTATTAGACCCAATGGAACAACCAACAGAACAGAGAAGGGAATAGACCAGCTTTCATAAAGTGCAGCAAGGATAAAGAACACAAGCAATAGTGACAAACCGTATAACACAATCGTCTGACTACCAGAATCCTGTTCTTCTAAAGATAGACCTGTCCACTCATAGTCGAATCCTGTAAAGCCCATAGATGGTAGCTTTTGCATAATTTCCTGCATCGCTTGCATGGCTTCACCTGAACTTACACCAGCGGCCGGCTCACCTTGAATATTCACCGAAGAAACACCGTTATAGCGTTCTAGACGTGGTGAACCATAAGTCCACTTTCCTGTAGCGAAGCTCGAAAATGGAACCATTGCACCGCTAGAATTACGGACATACCATTTGTTTAAGTCTTCAGGCATCATGCGGGAGTTAGGTTGACCCTGTAAATACACTTTCTTAATACGACCGTGGTCAACAAAGTCATTTACATAACTACTTCCCCAAGCAACACTCATGGTGTTGTTAATGTCAGTAACGGTAACACCTTGTGCAGTTGCTTTGGCTTGATCAATCGCAATTTCATATTGAGGTGTATCTTCCATACCATTTGGACGTACGGCAGTTAAACGTTTATCTTGTGCTGCTAATCCTAAGATAACATTACGGACAGCCATAAGTTTTTCATGACCTTGTCCGTCTGAGTCTTTAAGCATGAAGTTAAAACCAGAACTGACACCCAATTCAGGCATTGCTGGTAATTGCAACGGATAGATTACGGATGCATCTTGAATCATGCCGTTTAATACCATTAATCGACCCATGATACTACCAACCTGAGTTTCAGGTGTGGTACGTTCACTCCAGTCTTTTAATTTAACAAAGGCCATACCTTGGTTTTGCCCTTGTCCTGAAAAAGAGAAGCCAGCAACACTAAATACCGATTGAACACTATCTTTTTCTTTATTTAAGACGTGTTGTGTCATGGTATCAAGTGTATTGGTTGTTCTTTCTAATGTGGCATTGTTCGGAAGCTGTACCAGCGTCAGAATAACACCCTGATCTTCATCTGGAAGGAATGATGTTGGTAATGCCTTAAACAGGAATCCGAAAATAGCAATAATAATCACATAGAAAATCGCTGAGAAAATTTTGCCATGTGTCATTCGGCTCACACCGTTTTGATAACGTTGTGATAACTTTTCAAAGCCATTATTAAAACCACGGAAGAAACGGGCAACAATATTATTGCTTTGTGGTTGATTTGGGTCGTGCTGTTTGAGGATTGTTGCACATAATGCAGGCGTAAACGTGATTGCGATGATTAGTGATAAGATCATTGCAGCCACGAGCGTGACCGAGAACTGACGATAAATTACACCTGTCGTACCGCCAAAGAACGCCATTGGAACAAATACCGCTGTGAGTACACTGGTAATCCCGACCAATGCACCTGTAATTTGTTGCATTGATTTTTCAGTTGCAGTCACAGGATCGAGATGTTCCTCTTGCATGACCCGTTCAACGTTTTCGACGACGACAATCGCATCATCCACCAATAGACCAATGGCCAGAACCATCGCGAACATGGAAAGCGTGTTAATTGAGAAGCCGAACAGATTGATAATTGCAAATGTCCCCAATACAACAACAGGAACAGCCATGGTTGGAATAATCGTCGCACGCCAGTTTTGTAAGAACAAGAACATGACGATAAACACCAATACAACGGCTTCAATGAGCGTGTGAACCACGTTTTCAATTGAAAGTTGCACGAAAGGTGTGGTATCGAATGCGATATCATCTTTTAAACCAGCTGGATAGTTCGGACGCAATTTCGCTAACTCGGCTTCTACCGCTTTGGCTGTATCAAGGGCATTTGCACCTGTTGCCAAACGAATCGCAATACCACCGGCAGGTTTACCATTAAACTTCGACTCAAACTGATAGTTTTCTGCACCTAATTCAACTTTAGCAACATCTTTCAGTAATACTTTTGCACCAGAAGTTGTAGTTTTAAGAATAATATTTTCAAACTGTTCAGGGGTTTGCAACATACCTGAAGTATTTACTGTTGCATTGATCATCTGACCTTGGACAGCAGGTGCACCACCAATCTGACCAACAGAAATCTGTGAGTTTTGAGCGGTAATGGCAGAGCTAACATCGCTTGGAGTAAGTTGATAATTGGTAAGTTTTGCAGGGTCAAGCCATATACGCATTGCATACTGCCCACCAAAAACTTGAACTTCACCGACACCTTGTACACGACTCAAAGGATCTTTAATGCTTGAGTTGACATAGTCTTTAATATAGGCATCAGATAAGCTTCCATTCGGCGAATAAAATGCCAGAACTTGTAAGAAACTTGCCCCTGATTTTTTGATGGTTATACCTTGACGCTGCACTGCTTCAGGCAAAGAGGCTGTTGCAGTTTGAACTTTATTCTGCACTTGAACCTGTGCAATATCGGCATCAATCCCTTGTTTAAAGTTGACCTCAATGGATACCGTACCATTCGACATACTTTGAGAGCTGATGTAACGCAATCCATCTAAGCCATTTAACTGTTGTTCAATGACCTGTGTAACTGTATTTTCAATGGTTTCAGCGGAAGCACCATTATAATTTGCAGAAATACTAATTTTAGGCGGTGCAATGGTTGGATATTGTGCAATAGGCATTTGTGTTAAGGAAATAATCCCTGCCAGCATAATGACCAGTGCAATCACCCATGCAAAAATTGGGCGATGAATAAAAAACTTAGCCATTCAATCTACCCCTTATTCAGCATGTGACTGTGCTTTCTGTTCAGTGGATGATGATGTCTGAGCTGCTGATGCTGGTTTAGCGCCAGTAGGTGTAGCAGTCGTTTGCGGTTGATAAGGGGAGGCTTTTACAGATTGACCATCTTTAACCTTTGCTACACCTTCGACAATTACTTTATCACCAGGATTAAGACCCTTTGAAACAATCCAGTTAGCGCCTTCAGTTCCATTTGTTTCAATACTACGGGTTTCAACAGCACCTTTCGCATTAACAACAAATAGCGTTGCTTGACCTGTTGGGGTACGTGTAACGGCAACTTGTGGAATTAAATAAACATTTTGTATTACACCTTCAACAATTTGTGCAGTTGTGTACATACCTGGAAGTAACAAGTGATCTGGGTTTTGGAATATCGCACGAATGGTAACACTGCCTGTACCTGTATCTACACTGGTATCAGAAAACGCCAACGTACCTTCAATTGGATAGTAGCTACCATCTTCAAGTTTTAGTTTTACACGTGCATTTTTACTATTACCCAAGCTACCTTTTTTCAACTCTTGGCGTAGACGTAGTAAATCAGTACTTGACTGGTTGATATCTACATAAATAGGATCAAGACGTTGTATGGTCAAAAGCGCATCTGTTTGATTTGCAGTAACAAGTGCACCAGAAGTGACCGCTGAACGATTGGTTTGACCAGAGATTGGTGCACGGATGGTTGAATAACCTAAAGTGATTTGTGCATTTTTTAGAGATGCTTGAGATGCTGAAACCTGTGCTTCAGCAACTTTAAGTTCTCCAATTAAGTCATCATAATCTTGTTTAGCGACGGCATTGATACCTACAAGTTGCTGGTAACGATTTACTTTCGTACGCAATGAAGCAAGATTGGCTTGTTGCTGTAATAAAGTCGCTCGAGCATTTTCGACAGTCGCTGAGTTGGCCCGCTGATCGAGTTGATACAACGGTTGGCCCGCTTTAACGTAGCTACCTTCAGCAAACAAGCGTTTTAGAATTACACCACTTGTTTGTGGTCTGACTTCTGAAACTTCATAGGCAGACGTTCTGCCTGCCAGTTCTGTTGTTTTTTCAACATTTTGCGGCTGTGCAACAATGACACCAACCGGAGTTTGCTGTGCTTGCTGAGATGCGGCAGTTTGCTGAGCATCCTTTTTGTCGTTGCTACAACCAACAAGTGCAATACTTGTGGCTAATGTGCAAGCCGTAAGAGCTGGCGCCCAAAACTTAGCTGACATCATTGTTACACCTCATTTAGAGTTTTTCAAAATTAAAAGAATTCTTACTAAAACTGGTATTTATTAATCCAAGCCATAGTATGCTGATCCAAAAAAAACCGATTCCCCATCCAGCCAATACATCTGATGGGAAATGAACACCAAGGTAAACCCTTGAGAAACCCATCGATAACCACCATATAATAACAAAGAGGTGGATGAAGCCGATTCGAGGATGATTTCGATAAACTAACATTGCCAAACATGCAAGTATTACTGCATAAAGGCTGTGAGCACTTGGAAAGGAAGGGCCATAACTTTGAACCATGGCATATACTGCTTCAGGTCGTGTACGTGATACAAACCACTTTAATGCCCAACCTAAAGCAATGCCTCCAAATACACCGATAACGACAAATACGAGTCTTTCATATTGTTTTTTCCAGATGAGGAAAACGCTCCATAAAGATGTAAAAAACAATACAAAGGGCATGCCACCTAGGGAGGATAGAGCTCTTGTTATGTTATCTATTGTTTCAATTCGGTAATTCGCTACAACTTTGACACTCTCAACATCATAATGTTGCAATGTGTGTACAGTCAGTAACGCAATTGCAGTACCAAAAAAAAGACAACCAAAACAAAGGAATAGGTAAGGCATAGATCAAACCTTGTACTTATCACCGACAAGTTTTCGATGTTTTATGGTTAAAGTGTACTTGGCAGTACACTTTTTTTCAAGATAAAATTGTATAGCAATTATAGAGATATCATTGGTCGAAAGCGCTGTAAACCTCACCGTATTTACCAAAGATAAACAAAGTGATGTAAGTATGTGGCATGCTATTGATTTAAATATAATATTGTTATTTTTATTTCCTAAAATAAATTTATTTTTAGATACTTTTAATTAAAATAATTATTTTAATTCATACACTAATTTTTATTATTTTATTAAAGGAATATTATTGTTTTTGCATTATTATTCAGTTTCATTTTTATGAGCATTTATAGGTGGCCAGAAAAAATCACTTGGTCGAGTTGCAAAGTGGGTAAGTACAAGTTTTGCAAGCGGTTTCCATTGTTCAAAACGAACACGCCTTGCTCTGAGTGCAACAATAATCGTTAGGCTAAAACTGACAAATAAGTTGGTTAGACCAATGAGTAAAACACCCAATGATGAAATGATAATTAAACCTAGGTCTGGTGTACCATCAATACAAATCAAACCTTGAATAAGATTGGCAGAAGCAAATGCAATGTGTCGAATATCTAGAGGTAGGCCGAGAATAAAGCCAATCGTTCCCATACTGCCCAGCATAAAGCCGAATAAGAAATTACCCGCTAAAGCCCCCAAATTACGTTCAACATATTCAGCAAATTTATGTTGGCGCTGTTCACCCAGAAGCTGGCGTAGTCGCTGATGTGCTTTAAGTCGCAGTCCAATCTTTCTATAAATTGCCATATTGTCGAAATAGCCAGCAATGAGTCCTGAGAAAAATAAAAAAACACCAGCAATGGCAGCATGAGGCAGGGCTAAAGATGTAAATGGATCGAGAGAATGTAATAAAGTCGTGGCTTGAGTATTGCTTAATAAAGGTTCATTCCAGCCAAATTTCCAGAGCAATGTAATTAAAGCAGCTGTTGGCATGGCAATAGAAATATTACCTAAAATCGCAATAAACTGAGTGCGAATAATATTGACAATAAGTTCGGCCAATTCAGCCAATTGCGTGGTACGTGAACCTTTACGATGCTGTACAGTCGATGCAAGTGCCGCTGCTGTCATCGCAGGTTGTTTTGTTGCAACTGTAAAATGTAGCACGTGTATAAACACAAAACCGAGTGCATAATTTAAGCTATAGCTTAATGCATGCATGAAGGGTGACAGTGTAAGTCGGGTTAAAATAATTTTAATGGTTGCCATTGTGGCAATAATACAGCCTGCACCAGCCGCTGCTCGGTACATGGCAAAGAAGCCTTTCTTATCGCTACTGACATAATGCTCTCCAGTTTTACTTGCATTCTCGGTTACCTGAAGTGCGAGTAATTCACTATTGGTAGACAGCAAGCCGCGTACACTTTTTTCATGATGAATGGCACGGATTAAATCGGAGAGGAGGGCTTTAATCGTTTGTGCTTGATTCTGACCCTTGGGGGTAATGAGCTGAATGAGTAGTTCTAGCCGTTCCAGACTTTGTTCAAGCACGGTAAGTAAGTAGGTTAATGTTAGGCTGACACCAATCCGTTTGGTCGCTCGTCGAATACTGCTCACAATATCTTGGCATTGGGCAATCATGACATGAACTTGGGCTGCATCGGGCAAAATAATGACACCAACCTCATGAGTCTGATCTAAATAATGATGGAATTGCTGAATAAAATGAACAATTTCTCGATTTTGAGCAATAAAGGGGGATTCGTATTCTGTTAGTTTGGGTTCTGCATAAATCAATTCTGGAAAAAGACCAATACCACTAATACGGTAACTTAAAACACTGATGGCTTTGATAATAGCGCGCTTGCTGACAAGCGTATACGCGTGAATATCATGATGGAGCTCTAAAATCTGAGCATTATCAAAGGTCAGTAATTGATATAAGTCATCCCAGATTATGGGATTAACTTTTTCCAACCAAAATTTATCGCTTGAATGGTTAAAAATATGATTGAGTAAATTTTTGAGCTGTGTATCTTCATTTAATGGTGGTAGGAAATGAGCAACTATTCGCTGGCTCAGCTGATTCCAGAATCCATCTAAAGATAGAATTCCTGTATCGGCATAAAGTTTAGTTTGACGATACTGTGCCATCAAACGAATTAAATATTCTTTAAGGCTGAAACATAGATCAGGTGCATGTTGTAAAACAGTAATTAACTCACGAAGCTGATCATTGATTTCTTCAGTATTTCTTGAGTTTAATGGGCGTAACACTTTAACCAAATTAATAATTGCTTGTTCATTTACAGAAGATTGCTCAGAATTTTTAAGCTGATTCTGTATTGAAAGTAATACTTGATATAATGTTTGGGAAAAGTGTTGTTTGTTCATTGAATCCTATCTAATGCCATTGTTGCTAAATTATGTAAGGCCTGACGTGCAGTGCTTTCAGGTAGTTTTGATAAAGCATTGATTGCAATATTTGTTTCTTCATGCGCACGTTGTCGGCAATAATCTAGTGCACCGCTATTTTGTACAATTTGAATGACCTGCTCTAAATCGGCTAGACCACCTGTGGCAATGCTTTTCCGAATAATCGCATGGTCATTGCCAGTGGTACGGCTTAACGCTGAGATTAGCGGTAAAGTGGGCTTTCCTTCCATTAAATCATCGCCAATATTTTTACCTAATGTTTCAGCATCGGAAGTATAATCGAGGATGTCATCAATAATTTGAAACGCATTACCAAAATGACCTGCGTATTGCTTTAATGCCTCTCGATATTCAGGTTTATTGGCAACAATTGCCGCACCTTCTGTGGCAAGTTCAAATAAGCGTGAAGTTTTACCGTGAATAATCTCAAGATAAGTTTGTTCTGTTGTATCGGGTTGATGCTGTGCTTGTAGTTGTAATACTTCACCCTCGGCAATTTCACATGTACCTGTAGAGAACTCTTTAAGTAATATCATATTATTTAAATCGACCAACAAGTCAAAGGCTCTAGCAATTAAGAAGTCTCCAACCAGAACGGCTGTTTGATTATTCCATGTTGCATTGGCAGTAGGACGACCACGGCGTAAATTCGATTCATCAACGACATCATCATGTACAAGGGTTGCGGTGTGTAACATTTCAATGACGGCCGCAAGGCGCTGAGTTCTTAATAAATCGAGTTCACCACATGCCTGTGCTGCCAGTAAGCACATGATGGGGCGCATACGTTTTCCACCTGCTTCCACAACATGTTTGCTAACAGACATAACTAGCCCAACTTTTGAGCTAATTCCTTCGTTAATAAAAGTATCCATTGCCGCAAAATCGGAAGCAACTGGAGCAAGAATATCCTTTTGAAAATCAATGGCCATAGAAATGAAAACCTGAAATCCGTATATTATTAAGGTGTATAAGGAGATGTTCATCCTTAATTTGCCGTTACGTACTCAAGAAAAAAACAGCACGCTGGAAAGCCTGTTTTATACCATAAAAAAATAGCTTTTCTTAGATGTTCGACAATAATTTGTGATTAATGACGCAGTATTACGCTTGAATATGAACAATCTGCATAAAAAAGTGAAGACGGCTCTTGTTGTTTGGCTACTTTTTGAATAGAATAACCGCCTTTGAATAACCCCCAGTGGCGTTCGTCTTAAGTTCGGTATATCCCTTTATCGGCACGACGACACGGGTAGTGTGGAGTACAGTATGTACGCAGTAATCCAAAGCGGTGGTAAACAGCACCGTGTGGTTGAGGGTGAAACCCTTAAAGTTGAATTGTTGAAAGCTGAAACTGGTTCAACAATAACATTTGATGATATTTTGTTGCTAGTAAATGGTGACAATGTTCAAATCGGTGCTCCAGTTGTTGCTGGCGCTAAAGTAACCGCAGAAGTGGTTGGTCATGGTCGTCACGACAAAATTCGCATCATCAAAATGCGTCGTCGTAAACATTACCGTAAACAACAAGGTCACCGTCAATGGTTTACCGAGTTGAAAATTACTGGTATCGCAGGCTAACTCAGGAGTAAATAGACATGGCAACTAAAAAAGCCGGTGGATCGACGAAGAACGGTCGTGATTCGAATCCTAAGATGTTTGGTGTTAAAGTTTACGGTGGTCAAACTGTAACTGCTGGTAACATCATCGTTCGTCAACGTGGTACAGAATTCCACCCTGGTACAAATGTAGGTATAGGCCGTGACCATACTTTATTTGCGACCGCAGACGGCGTAGTAAAATTTGAAGTGAAAGGTCAATTTGGCCGTCGCTATGTAACAGTTGAATCTGTATAATTTTTATATAATTCAGTTGTTATAAAAAAACCTGCATCTTTTTAAAGATTGCAGGTTTTTTACGTTTTTGACTTTCATAGTTTATTCATAAATAAAGTGACTTATCACAAACTTTAGGTATAAGCATACAAAACTATTTATTTTTTCTATTCTTAGATGATAGTGACTAGCGTAAGATGATTCACTACAACATGCGTTACGCATTCACAATGATATTAAGAAGGTGAATCCATGAAAATGCTTCGTAAAACGATTTGTGCTGCAACTTTAGGTGTGGCGATTTTGTCTCCTGTGGTCAGTACGACTGTTTTCGCAGCAACGGCTGCAACTGAACAGCAAGCAACACAAAATCTTGTGAAACAGTTGACTGGCTTGCAAAGTTTAACAGCAACATTTGAGCAAACCACCAAAGCGAATGGAAAACCTGCAGTGAAGAAAACACTCACTGCACAGCATCTCAATCAGACTTTTAAAGGTGTCATGAAAGTTGAGCGACCAGGAAAGTTCTTTTGGGAAACATCATCGCCATCTAAACAAACCATTGTGACAACAGGTCAGACAGTTTGGATCTATGACCCTGATTTACAACAGGCGGTACGCCAAAGTTTAAGTGATCAGGTGGCCAATACACCTGCTTTATTATTGTCAGGAAATACCAGTCAAATTATGCAATCCTATCGGGTATCTCAGCCCGATCGTAGCAAAACTTATTACACTTTAACGCCAAAAGCTAAAGATAGTGCTTTTCAGGATTTAACCATCAGTTTTGGTGCTAATGGTACACCTACACTCATGATTCTGAATGACTCTTTGGGTCAAACGACAACTGTTCGTTTTTCTCAAGCGAGTAAGAATGTGAAAATTGCCGCTTCAACCTTTAATTTTACACCGCCAAAAGGTACTGACGTTATCGATCAGTAATGTAATTTAGGTTTTCGGTTATTAAATGGCTTGTTGTGATCAACAAGCCATTTTTTAATGGATACATTTTGATGTTGTTTTGTGATGTACCATATTTGTATAGTATTCAGATGTATTTTTGGAAAACAAAATGATGATGCAGTATAAAAAATCGGTCAATATATTCTTTATTTCGACTTTATTGGGTTTAACGGCATGTCAAGATTCTTCAAAAACGCAAACATCAGAAAATAAGCAAAATACAACTGAGTCTAAAGCGAATCCGACTGCACAAGTTGCATTAATTACTGCTCGAACAGTGGCTATGCCTTTAAAAAGTGCAGTTGTATGTGAATCTGATGAGTGTACACGTTATGAGTTAGCAACGGTTAAAACAAACTTCAGCTGGATTAATGATTATTTTAGCAACCGTTTGACAAAAGATGCACCACTCGCATTTAAATCGACTACCTCAACGCAAGCGACAGCATCACAACCTGTTCAAGCCTCTGAACCTGCCAATATGTCTGAGCAAACAATCAATCAAAATCAATACAAGGTCAGATATCTAGGGCAGTATCAAAATTTGGCATCATTTGTGATTGATTCATATACTTATAATGCTGGTGCTGCGCATGGTTTATATCATCACGAATATGTTGTATTTGATCTAAAACAAAAACGGCGCATTATGGTGGATGATTTGTTTGCTAAAGATCAGAGGCAAGCAGTTGTAAAAGCACTTTATGAAAATAATGAAGAGTGGTTACGTAACCATGATATTACGCCTGATAAATTTGATGTGAGCGATAATTTTTATTATGGCGTACACGGTATTGTATTCGTGTATCCACTGTATGAGTTGGCGTCTTATGCTGAAGGAATGTCAGAACTTACCTTGCCTTATGAACAAGCAGAATTGTTGCTTAAAACCGATTATTTACCAGAATAAGAAAGCGTTAAGTTTTTGATTGGCATTTAATTAAGAATCGTGAGTACTCACTATATTTTTTATGACAAAGGACTTACACTATGTGTAGTCCTTTTTTATGCAATTTGATTGGTTATGATCGACCCGAAATTACTCAGAAATAATATTGAAGCAGTAAATTTAGCTTTAGCGAAACGTGGCGTTCAATTGAACGTAGACGAATGGGCAGCACTAGAAGCACGTCGTAAAGAAATACAATCGAAAACTGAAAATTTGCAAGCTGAACGTAATGCTGGCGCCAAACAAGTAGGGCAACTTAAAAAAGCTGGTGGCGATGCTTCTGAAATTATGGCGCGTATGCAAGCCATTGCTGATGAGATTAAAGCAGCAGAAGTGGCTTTAGCTGAATTGCAAACTGAACTTGAACAAAAATCTTTAAATATTCCTAACTTGCCTGATGAATCTGTGCCACAAGGCAAAGATGAAAACGACAATGTTGAAATCCTTAAGTGGGGTGTGCCTCGTCAGTTTGATTTTGACATTAAAGATCATACTGATCTTGGTGAATGGATGGGCGGTTTGGAGTTTGAAACCGCAACGAAATTGACGGGCTCTCGTTTTAGCGTACTAAAAGGGCCCTTAGCACGTTTACAACGTGCCCTAACGCAATTCATGTTAGATACACATACTCTTCAAAATGGTTACACTGAGGCTTATGTGCCTTATTTGGTCAATGCTGATACCTTGCGCGGCACTGGTCAACTACCTAAATTTGAAGAAGATTTATTTAAATTACAGGGTGAGAAAGAATATTACCTCATTCCAACAGCAGAAGTACCAATTACCAATTTCGTCCGTGATGAAATTATCGATGCAGACCGTTTACCACTAAAATATACAGCGCACACGCCGTGTTTCCGTAGTGAAGCTGGCTCTTATGGCCGAGATACGCGTGGTTTAATTCGTCAACATCAATTTGACAAAGTTGAGATGGTACAGATTGTAAAACCTGAAAATTCAATGCAAGTATTGGAAGAAATGACAGCACATGCAGAAGGTATTTTACAAGCATTGGGCTTGCCATACCGCAAGATCTTATTGTGTGGTGGGGATATGGGCTTTGGTTCAACCAAAACCTATGACTTGGAAGTGTGGGTGCCAAGTCAGAACACATATCGTGAAATCTCAAGTATTTCGAATATGGGTGATTTTCAGGCCCGTCGTATGAAAGCACGTTATCGTGTCGATCAGAAAAAGCTTGAATTGGTACATACCTTGAATGGTTCAGGCTTGGCAGTGGGGCGGACTTTACTTGCTGTAATGGAAAACTACCAACGTGCAGATGGTTCAATTGAAATTCCAGAAGTGTTACGTCCATATATGGGTGGTTTAACATTTATTGATTAAGCTCGCTCTTGAACGTGCATGATTTTTACTTAACCCAGTTAGATGAATAAGCCAGAGGTTTATGTGGAAATCTTTCCAATCTCATTGAAGTTGCAACAGCAACGCTGTTTAATTGTGGGTGGTGGTCATATTGCTTATCGTAAAGCAACATTACTGGCGAAAGCAGGTGCAGTGATCGATGTCATTGCGCCTGTCATAGACTCACAGCTTGAACAGTTGGTACAACAAACACAAGGTCAGTATTTTCCGCTTGAATTTAACGATACTTTCTTTGCGCAACAACACTTACAGCAAGCATATCGTTTGGTGATTGCTGCAACAGATAAGGCTGAGGTCAATGCTGAGGTTTTCCAGCGTTGTGAACAGCGTAATGTGTTGGTGAATAGTGTTGATGATATTCCCAATTGCCGCTTTATGGTACCAGCCATTATTGATCGTTCACCATTGCTCATTTCTGTCGCTTCTAATGGCACATCGCCTGTATTATCCCGACAAATCCGTACGCAACTTGAAGCCAGTATTCCGCACGGCATGGGGAAATTGGCCAATATTTCGGGACTATGGCGTGGGCGGGTGAAAGAGAAAATAGCCAATCCTGATGAGCGCCGAATTTTTTGGGAAGATCTATACAACAGCCCGTTCAAAGAACAAGTATTTAACGACAATATTCAAGCTGCCGAGCACACAATTCAACAAGCTTTAGATGAATGGTCAGCTCCAAAAGGTGAAGTCTATTTGGTGGGTGCTGGTCCAGGTGATCCCGAATTGTTAACGTTAAAAGCGCTACGATTGATGCAGCAGGCCGATGTTGTGATTTATGACCGACTTGTTTCATCACCTATTCTGGATATGTGTCGCCGTGATGCAACGAAAATCTATGTGGGGAAAGCACGTTCTAATCATAGTGTGCCACAAGATGGTATTAATGCATTATTGGTAAAATACGCAGAACAGGGTAAGCGCGTGTGCCGTTTAAAAGGGGGAGATCCTTTTATCTTTGGGCGTGGTGGTGAAGAAATTCAGGAACTATTTGCCGCAGGTGTCTCTTTCCAAGTCGTACCTGGTATTACGGCTGCATCGGGTTGTTCGGCTTATGCTGGTATTCCACTGACGCATCGTGATTATGCACAAAGTGTCCGCTTCCTTACAGGGCATTTAAAAGAAGGTTCACCTGAATTACCATGGCATGAGCTGGTTTATGAACACCAAACATTGGTGTTGTATATGGGACTGGTGGGATTAGAAAAAATCTCACAGCAGCTGATTGCACATGGGCAACGTCCTGATATGCCAGTCGCGCTTATTTCAAAGGGCACAACACCACAACAAAAGGTTGTGGTGGGTACCTTGGCAGATATTGCATCTAAAGTAGAGCAATATCAAGTACAGGCACCAACGCTTACCATTATTGGTGAAGTGGTGAAATTACGAGAACAATTACAGTGGTCGAGTAAACAGTGATACACGTTATTCTATACGAACCTGAAATTCCGAGTAATACGGGTAATATTATTCGTTTATGTGCCAATACTGGTGCACAACTTCATTTGATTCAGCCTTTAGGGTTTGAACTCGATGATAAAAAGTTGAAGCGTGCAGGCTTGGATTATCATGAATATGCTCGAATGAAGATTTGGGATCATTTGGATTTATGTTTGCAATATTTACAAACACAAAGTGTTGAGTTTGTATTTCCACTGACGACTAAAGGTTCTGCCACACCGCACACCGTCGATTTAAATCGTCCTGTAGCATTGCTCATGGGGCCTGAAACGCGTGGTTTGCCTGAATATGTACGCCTCTTATTTCCAGAAGAACAATGGATTCGTTTGCCAATGGCTGAAAATTCTCGAAGTTTGAATTTATCCAATGCAACCGCAGTTATTGTTTATGAAGCATGGCGACAGCAAGGATTTAAAAATCTGTCATAACAACAAAATCCTCCAAATGACTTTCAATTTGGGGGATTTTTTTATAACTTCAGTTAAAAAAATAATACATAAATCCTTCTACTTACCAAAAAGTAACTTATTGACAGTGGGTTTCTAAAAGTTATTATTGATACACTTTCATTTTTAATAAGATGGTATTTAAAATGGCAAAAATCGCAGTGGTATATTTTTCCGGTTATGGTCATGCAAAACGGGTTGCTGAAACTTTTGCCAATGAAGTTCAGGCAAGCTTGGTTGAAATTGATCAAAATGGTGATATTCAAGATGCCGGTTGGGAAACATTAAATCAGGCAGATGCAATTGTATTTGGTGCCCCGACGTATATGGGAACAGCAGCATGGCAATTTAAGAAGTTTGCAGATGCTTCTTCTAAAGCATGGTTTACCCGTGCATGGCAAGATAAGGTTTTTGCGGGTTTTACAGTAAGTGCCAGTTTAAATGGTGATAAACAAGTTACACTCATTCAATTACAAACACTTGCATCACAGCATGGTGGGATTTGGGTGAGTTTGGGTTTACTTCCTGCAAATACGACTGCTTCAACTCGACAAGATGTGAATAATTTGGGTGGGTCGGTAGGTCTGTTGGTACAAGGACCTTCTGATGCAGGTGCGGATGCTATTCCGTCGGGTGATATTGAAACAACCAAAGCTTATGCAAAGCGCGTATTGGCCATTACTGAAAAATTTGTTGGCTAAGCAAATATAATGTAGACACAAAAAAACCAGCAGTTCAAATCTGCTGGTTTTTTATAGTCAAAGAGAATTAATCATGTTTATATTGCGGCGGTGGAATTTTAAATCCTTTGGTTTTATAACCGAGGAATAACACCCCAATAACACCCCAAATAATACCCCATTTTAGTGCAACTTGGTCAATTTGCAACCATAATGCACCAACTGCAATAAAGCCAAGCAGTGGAATAACAACATAATTAAAAATATCTTTCGGATTCTTTGTTCGGCCTTCGCGCAATGCATATTGTGAAATGACACACAAATTCACAAAGCTAAATGCGGTCAGTGCACCAAAACTGATCAGCGATACCACATGATCCAGATCGGTAAAGCCCGCTGATAGTGCAATGATCCCTACAAGAATAATGTTGAACGTTGGTGCATTATTTACTGCACTGATACTGCCAAAATATTTCTTATTAAAGACACCATCTCGACCCATAACATACATCAAGCGTGAAACGCCTGCATGTGCTGAAATACCAGACGCCATTACGGTAACAATAGCGAATGCCAACACAACAGATTTAAATAACTCACCCCCCACGATTCGCAAAATATCAGGTTGAGTCGCGTTCACATCTTCAAAGTATTGGCTAGGGTTACCTGGGAAATAAAGTTGCATAAAGTAGGTTGCAACAATAAAGATAATCCCTGAAATTAAAGCAGTCAAAAATATAGCTTTGGGCAAAACTTTATCGGTATCTTTGGTTTCTTCTGCAAGTGAACTAAGCGCATCAAAACCCGTAAAGGAGAAACATAAAATGGTTGCACCAGAAATTAATGCACCTATTTTAACTTCATCACTAAAAACAGGTCTGGATGACCATAGTGTACCATCGGCAGCCGTTGATGCACCTACAGCGTTCAATGCAGTATGACCAATCGCCAATTCTTTGATGATAAGAATAACGAATATTGCAATGACCAATAATTGGAATAGTACGATTAACCCATTGAAATTGGCCACAAATTTAATACCACGTAAATTCACGTAAGTCATAAATGCGGTTAAACTAAACACCCAAACCCAATGATTCACGCCTGGAAACATATCTGTTAAATAGATCACGGCCAAAAGGATATTGACCATTGGACTTAAGATATAGTCGAGCAATGACGACCAGCCCACCATAAAACCTGCATTAGGATGAATTGAACGTTGTACATAGGTATATGCTGAACCCGAAGAGGGGTAGCGTCGAATCATGTTACCATAACTTAAAGCAGTAAATAGAACGGCTAAAAGTGCAAAGAAATATGATGTTGGAACGTGTTGAATACTTGCTTCAGAAACCATTCCGAAAGTATCAAACAGCGTCATAGGCTGAATATAAGCCAAACCAATAATAATGATGTGGCCGAGAAGAAGCGTCTTTTGCAGTGAAGCTGCCGGTTGAGTCCCAGATAATTGTGTCAACGGCGTTATCCTCATATTCGATGATCAAGGATCAGCAATAAAGTTTAGGATCGTGTAGGACGAACGATCCTCCCAAGTCTTTTTAAAATAGCTAAGCAGTATACTAAATTGATATATTGTCAGCAATTAATCATTCATGAAGCAATTTTTTTGCCAACTTTTTGAATTATGGAAAGTCATTGTTCTTTTCATAAAAAAAGCCCAATATGAAGATAATATTGAGCTTTTTTTAAGCAAGTTGATTTAGATCGTTACCATGCCAGTTGCAAAATCGCTTTTAGGTCGGCAAGGGTGGTCTCTTTGGGATTATAAATAATTGAACCATCATTCAGGGCTTTTTCAGCAATTTCATCAAATTGTTGTTCTGACACTTTGCCTGTTTCACGTAGGGTACGTGGTAATTGCGTTCTATTAAACAAGTCATCCCGAATATGTTGCAGCGTTGCAATGGTTTTATCTGCACGCTCCGCTTTGGGTGTATTTAAATAAACATCTTCACCAGCTAAAGGTAATAACAATTTTGCAATTTTATCGCCATTTATTTCTTTATTAAATTCGAGTACATACGGTAAAAATAGATTCATACATACGCCGTGTGGCAAATGTGCAACTGCACCCAAAGCATGACCCAATGAATGAACCAAACCGACCATTGAGTTAGAAAAAGCGATTCCTGCCATTGTGGAGGCTTGGGCCAATTCTAGACGAGCAAATGTATCCTTGGGATTATCTAACACTGTGAAGATATTTTGACTAATCTTTTCAATGGCTGAAATGGCATAAGCATCACTCATTGGATTGGCGGCCAAGCAGCTATAGGCTTCAATGGCGTGAGTCATAGCATCCATTGCAGTCATAGCGGTCAAATGTGCGGGTAATGTTAAGGTCATGCGTGGATCGAGAATGGCTGCATGTGGCATCAAATAATAAGAAGCAAATGCCAGTTTGACTTGTTTTTCCAGATCAGAAACAACAGCAACCATTGTGACTTCTGAACCCGTCCCTGAAGTGGTCGGAATCACAAAAAATGGTTTTAATGGGTGAGGGAGGTTATGTGCTCCTGAGTATTGCAATAAATCATCACCACCTTCAGTTACCAGAATATTGGTGGTTTTGGCAGTGTCGATGACCGAGCCACCTCCAATTGCAATGATGGCATCGCATTGGTGTTGCCGATAGGCGGCTGCGGCCAAGCGCACGGTTTCTAAGCTCGAATCTGGTGGAACATCATCAAAAATATAACCAACTTCGGTTTCAGTTGAATCAAATGCCACTTCAATGGGGGCGAGTAAGCCATTACTGCGAACGCCTTTATCTGTAATGATGAGTGGACGTTTTGCACCAAGTGTGGCCAATTCAAACGGAATATGTTCAAGTGCAGCATGGCCTGCAATAATTTTGACAGGACAGAAAAATTCATAATACGATTTTGTCATGTTAAACACTCCGTTTGAAATAAGATTGTGCCAATTTTATGTAAATGGCACTGGCCCGACTTAATTTCTCTTTTAGTTTTAAATCATCTGGATAGTCTTTGACGGCGTGATTCGCAACCATTTTGGGTAAAATTAAACTTTCCATTCGATTCAGACAGCGTACTAAGCGAATAGCATAGGATAAATCACCATCTGCGATCATACGATCATTGGCAAAGGCCTGTGCTGTACTTTCCTGAAAAGAAAAAACCAAGTAGGCATGATGTAAGTGTTTAAAAATAATGGTTAAATTCGGTTTGTTTTCAGGGTTTTTAACCAATACGAGGTGTTTATTGTCATTAATTTTTGCAACAAATGATGGACCATTGGGAAAAACTTTCATTGATAAGGTAAAACCTTCAGGAAATTTCTGTAATTCCTGCTGTGTAGTCTGATCGGTTTCACTTGCCCCGACCAAACCACGTGCAATGACATCCATCATCATTTTTACATAAATTAATTCCATGGCTGGTTTGATGGGTTTACTCAACATATTCAGTCCCTTATACATATAATATTTTAACAATGCTCAAACGACTTCAGAATTTGAGTGATCTGTGGTGACATCAATATTTTTAAAATAATCAGTTTGGGAGAAATACTCAATCACATCTTGGCTTAATTGGGCAAAATCAGGCGGATTTTTGACAAGATCGTGAATGCGTACCATTTCTAGGCCTGCATAGCCGCAAGGATTGATGGTTTGGAAACCGTGTAAATCACAATTGATATTTAGAGCTAAACCATGATAACTGCGCCCACGACGAATTTTAAAACCTAAAGATCCAATTTTACGGCCATCAACATAGACGCCAGGCGCATCGGGTTTGGCATAAGCATGAATACCATATTTCTTTAGTAAATCAATCATAAGGTGTTCAGCAAAACTGACTAAAGTACGTACGTGCCATTTCAAACGATTTAAATCAAATAAAAAATAGAGAATCATCTGTCCTTGACCGTGCCAAGTAACTTGACCACCACGATCTGACTGTACTACAGGTAAATTTGTAGGTATGAGTATATGTTCGGGTTTACCCGTTTGACCTTGTGTTAATACGTCATGATGTTGCAGAATCCACAACTCATCTAAACTGGATTCATCGCGTTGATTGGTATATGCCTTCATTCTTTCGAAGGTATCGCTGTAGTGTTGTAATTGAGAGAATTGACGAACGAGAAGGATTGGTTTTTCAGCAAGGTTAGCGTCATTCATCGTGCTTTATCCATCGAAATATACATGACAAAACTAAAAAGACCAGATGTCGCGACATCTGGTCTTAAAATTAAAGCGCAGTTTTAATCAGTGAACATGCTGCAAGATCGGCGTAAAGGGCATGGACTTGTTCCAACTCTTCAAAGCGCAATTGCGCGGTAATGGAATGATATTTTCCAGTACGGGATGGTTGAACAGTCATGCTATTTACATCAAAATCAGGGAAGTGCTTCACCAGAATTTCGTTGACAGCAACACGAAGTTCCTCACCCGCATTTCCAATCAATTTAATTGGATAGTCCATTGGGAATACCCAAAGATGTTCTTGCAGTTCACGAGATGGGGTGCGGTCTAACATAGTCATGGTTGGCCTCGTTCATTTGAAACGCCTGCATCAGCAGGCGTTTGTGTTTGCTTATACACTAAATGGGGATAAATTGCTAAATTTCAATCCCCGATCGAGTGTACAACATGGCTTTAAGCGGCAAGCAAAAGATGTGGAATCTTAGTCATTTTCCAAGAAAGAACGTAAGTGTTCAGATCGGGAAGGGTGACGTAATTTACGCAATGCTTTTGCTTCAATTTGACGAATCCGTTCACGCGTTACATCAAATTGTTTGCCGACTTCTTCCAGAGTATGATCCGTTGGCATATCAATACCAAAACGCATTTTCAATACTTTGGCTTCACGTTCAGTCAAGTTTTCCAGAACTTCACGTGTTGCTTCTTTCAAGCCTTCTGAAGTTGCTGCATCCACCGGTGAAGTGATGTTTTGATCTTCAATAAAATCACCAAGATGCGAATCTTCATCATCACCGATAGGGGTTTCCATTGAAATCGGTTCTTTCGCGATTTTTAAGACTTTACGAACTTTAACTTCGTCCATTTCCAGACGTTCGCCCAATTCCTCAGGTGTTGGTTCGCGACCCATTTCTTGAAGTAGTTGACGCGATACACGATTGATTTTGTTAATTGTCTCAATCATGTGTACAGGAATACGAATCGTACGTGCCTGGTCAGCAATCGAACGCGTAATTGCCTGACGAATCCACCATGTTGCATAAGTCGAGAACTTATAACCACGGCGGTACTCAAATTTATCCACCGCTTTCATCAAGCCGATGTTACCTTCCTGAATTAAATCAAGGAATTGTAAACCACGGTTGGTATATTTTTTCGCAATTGAAATTACCAAACGCAAGTTGGCTTCAACCATTTCTTTCTTCGCACGGCGAGCTTTTGCTTCACCAATCGCCATACGTTTTGAAATGTCTTTAATTTCACTTACAGTCAAATCAAGATCTTTTTCAATATCGGCAATTTTCTGTTGAAACGCTAAAATATCTGGACGAACTTTTTCCAAATGATTTTTAATTTCAGCAGGTGCTTTTGAAATTTGCGCATCTAACCAAGCAGGATTTGACTCTTGACCTGGGAAAGAGGTACGGAACTGAGTACGATCCATACGACCACGACGAATCGCATAACGCATTACTTCCCGTTCAGCAGTACGAATTTGCTCGTGAGTACCACGAATCATTTCAGAAATGATATCAAATAGGCGCGGCGTGAATTTGAACATCATAAACACAGTTGCCAAAGCCTGTAATGCTTGTTCGCCTTCAGCAGAATTACGACCATGTTTGCTTAAAACAGCCTTAGTTTCAGTCCAGACATTTTCAAGTTCAGTGAAACGCATTTTTGCAATTTCAGGATCAGGACCTGAGTCACCTTCTGAGTCATCATCACTTTCTGATTCTTCTTCTTCGTCGTCTTCATCAAGTTTGACTTCTTTGGTTGGTTTCGCTGAATCGTCTTCATCATCGTCGATCTCAGTTTCTTCTTCCAATACTTCTGGAATGTCATCATCTGTTTCAGGGTCTAAATAACCTGATAAAATATCGGCAAGACGACGTTCGCCGTTGTTATAGTCTTCATATTCTTTCAGAACGACTTCAACTGCATTCGGCCAATACGCAATCGAATGTAAAACGTCACGGATACCTTCTTCGATACGTTTAGCAATGCTAATTTCGCCTTCACGTGTTAGTAGCTCAACGGTACCCATTTCGCGCATATACATACGTACGGGATCTGTTGTACGGCCTGGTTCGTTTTCGACGGAGGCCAATACCGCTGCAGCTTCTTCCTCAGCAACCTCATCGGCGGCTTCGGTAGATTCACCAAACATGGCATCGTCAGATTCAGGCGCACGTTCATGAACTGGAATCCCCACGTCTTGCAGCATCTGAATGATATCTTCAATTTGCTCGCTTTCAGTGATCGAGTCTGGCAGATGATCGTTAACCTCAGCGTAAGTTAAGTAACCTTGCTCTTTGCCTCGGCTAATCAGAGCCGCTACTTGAGAAGTAGGGGAATTCATATCGCTCATCTTTTACTTACTCTTTTGTTGAATCTGTGGCAGTGAAAAACCGTGCATGATAACACAATTTAGCTAAAAAATTTCAGAAAACATTTCCTCGCCATGAATTTTGAAATCTTACTTTGTAAAGTTTTAAAGATATTGTGGTGATTACTCATTTTTCAAGGGATTTTAACTCAAATCATTCTTTGCCATGCATAAAATATGGACTATGTTATAAATACACAAAAATTTGGAAGAAAAAAAGAGGAGTTTATTTGTTCAATAAAAAATATAAATTCTAATTTTACTTGACAAGGTGGAATATCCGAGATAAATAGCGCGTAGAACAATTGAATTTTTATGCTGAGGTGGTCTGAGTGTCTTCTACAGATTTTGAATTAGATGATAGCTTTGATGATGACGTCAGTTTTGACGAATCATCAAATAAAATAAGTGCGAAGGAATCACTAGAAAAACGTCGTCTAATTGATGACCTATTGGCACAACGACGTTTAGAGCGTGAATTAAAAGATTTTGACTATGATCTTGATGATGACGACGATTTTGATGAGGATGATTAAAAGCCCTTAAACGTTCGTGATAATCAATGTTATGCTTCTCTTATTATTTAAAAAGTTGGAAAGACAATGAGTGCTTTGGATTTAGATCTACTCAATAATTATTTGGATGGTGACCAGAACGAATATGGTCTAGATTTTGCGGCGACTCATGGTTTTCTCAGTGCAATTGCAGTCGGCCCAAAATTTGATACTTGGCTTGAAGCATTATTTGATGATAACCATAAGAAAGTACCTGTGGAAATTATTGAACAAGTTAAATTATGGCTCGAAAGCTTGCGCCAGAATTTAGCCAATGAAGAGGGAATTGAATTTCCTTTTGAAATTGAAGAAGCAGAAGTAGACTCAAGTTTAGGGGACTGGAGTGTTGGCTTTGTCGATGCAATGTTCCTGAATGAAGATGCATGGTTTACTGAAGAATTTGAAGAGCAATTGGTCGATTTAACCTTGCCGATGATGGTATTTAGTGGGATTGATGAAGAAGATCCACAAATGGAATCGTTCCGCCGCAATGGTCAATTGATGGATGAAATTGCTGAAGAAATTCCAGATAATTTAAATGAATTATATTTGATGTATCATACGCCACAGTAATAGCTGTGTATCATCTTATATGTTAGTGCGATGAGATGAACTTAAAAAGCCCACGTTTGAGTGGGCTTTTTAGTGCTTACAGAAATTAGAAGTTATATCGTAAACCAAGCGTTATATCTTGGCTATTGGGTGAAACCTTTTGCTTAATTTCATCTGTACCAATTTCTGAAAGATCGCCAAAGTTTGTATAGCGATATGCAAGTTCAGCCATTAAATTGTCTAAAACTTTATAGCCTATGCCTGCTCCAACAGACCAAGAAAAGTTTGATTTAGATGTATTTAATGCCTCGTATTCTCCATCTGTTACCTTTAAATGTGCCACACCTAAACCAGCAGTTAAGAAAGATGAGAATTTAGTTTGATTAGTAAAATCTATATAACCATTTAAAGCGAAAGAATCGACTTGGATAGTGGTAGCATTAATATCAATATCTTGAGAGGTTGTAGTTATTCCGTTTGATATCTCTAATATACCAAGTTGTTTGTAATTGCTTTTGGAATGATGTGCATATTCTAATTCTGCTCGAAATGGTAGATCGTAATATTTAGAGAAATCAAAGCCGACAGCAAATGATCCAGTAACTTTTTGATCGTTTCTATCGATGCTGTCCTGTTTTTCATCATTCCATTCGACACCACCCGTACTTAAAATACCTAAACCTAGTTTTGCTGAAACATAAACTGGATGATCATCTTTATTTAGTGGCGATAGGTTTTTAGCATAAGCAGTTGAAAATGTAGTGCATACGAGTAATGTTGTAGCAACAGTAATTAGATTTTTCTTCATAATTTAGAGAAAGTGTATTAAATGTGTAAATTTATAATATCATTAAGTATTAGCAAAAGCTAAGTTTATTTTAATAAAAATAATCCTTTAGATTGATTTGAGCTATCAAATATTATTAATTTTGTACTGCTTATTTTGTTAAAATCTGTGCCTGTTTTTCCAAATACTCATGTCATAACATCGTTAAAAATTGCAAGGGGAATAAACATGATCACGCTCAAACAATATATTTTAGATGCTTTTAGCAATAGACAATTTGGCGGAAATTCAGCTGCTGTTATTGTGTTAGAGCATTGGTTACCCGATGATTTTATGTTGAAGATTGCCCAGCAAAATAATTTATCTGAAACGGCATTTTTAGTTAGGCAAACTGAAGATTGGCACATCCGTTGGTTTTCACCCATCAAGGAAATTGATTTTTGTGGACATGCCAGCCTTGCTTCAGCTGAAGTTCTTTTGCATTTCTATCAGGAACAAAACCATTATACAGATTCACTGAAATTTTACTGTCGGGCGAAAGGGCAATTCAGTATTCAGCGTTTGTCCACACACCGTTATCAATTGAACTTCCCAAATGAAAAACCAGAATTGGTGACGGATATTCCTGAAGATCTACTTGCGGGATTATCGCTAAAACCCATCGAGGTTTATCGTAATGGTCAGGCTTATTTTGTGGTTTACGATTCATCTGAACAGGTTAAACAACTTGAAATTGATGTGGTTAAAATCAAAAAGCTTGATCCACTGGATGTGGTGGCAACCGCGAAGGGGCAGGTGTCTGATTTTGTTTGTCGTTATTTCTGGCCTGCTGGGGGTGGATATGAAGATCCAGTGACGGGATCGATCCATGCAGGATTATTTCCTTTTTGGGCAGAACGATTACAAAAGGATCATCTCATTTCACATCAAGTTTCTACCCGCTTAGGTATTTTAGAAGGGCAATTATTGGATGATCGCGTGTTAATTTCAGGTGATGTGGTTTTATTTTCTGAAAGTCAGTTATTTCTTATAAATGGGTAAAATTAGATTCAAAGCATTCAGCTCTCTGCGTGAGGGCTGAATGCTTTTAGACAAAGTGCCAAAGATTTAAAGGCGTTTTCTTTTTGCAGCAGCAATTTGTGATTGACGCATACGGAAACCCTCTTTTTGTTTCTCTGTGGTTTTATCAATACAATACACACAAGAAACACCATGCTCATAGCTTGGTAATGCGACTTCTTCAGGGGGTAAAGGCCAACCGCAGGCATGACATTTCACGTTTACGCCTTCTTCAACGCCATGCGTTACCGCTGTACGACCATCAAATACAAAACATTCGCCTTCCCATAAACTTTCTTCAGAAGGAGTTTCTTCAAGGTATTTTAAAATCCCGCCTTTAAGGTGATAAACCTCGTTAAAACCTTCCTGTAGCAGTAATGATGTCGACTTTTCACAGCGAATACCACCTGTACAAAACATGGCAATTTTCTTATCTTTATGCTGTTCAAGCTCTTTTTTTACGTAGTCTGGAAATTCACGAAACGTTTCAGTTTTAGGATCAATCGCACCCTTAAACGTACCTGCCTTATATTCATAATCGTTACGGGTATCAATTAGAATGACATCATCACGGGCAATCAGTTCATTCCATTCTTTTGGGTCTAAGTAATGGCCGACTAAATCACGCGGTTTCACTTCAACACCTAAGGTGACGATTTCTTTTTTTAACTTAATTTTCATTTTACGAAACGGTTTGTCGGAACTATACGATTCTTTGTATTCCAGCGCACGGAAACCTTCGTTCAATAAAAATTGATGTATGGTGTCAATTGATTTACGATCACCAGCAATTGTACCATTGATGCCTTCGCCTGCTACAATCAGAGTTCCACACAAATTGATGCTTTTTACCAAATCAAGAAGACGCTGTTGTAAATCAGCAGGATTTGTAACTTCTTTAAATTGGTAAAGTGCGGCAACAACCCAAGTGTTGGTCGCTTGCTGTTCTACAGGTGCAAGCTGTTCTACAGTAGCGTTCATGGAAAACTCCAAATGTATGTATGATGTAGGAAACGAAATGCTTGAAAAAGCTGGTGCATATTTTAGCGTGAAAATTTCAAATAAGCGAGAAATCCATAAAAAAATTATGGTTATGACTGATTTGAAGATTCAAAGTGATGTATTGAGGAAAGAATTTTGATTACAGATCGTCGGGTAGCATCGCTGACCCCATGTGCAGGGCGTTGTTCTACTGTGTTTGGAGATCATGTTTGTCGTGGCTGCCGCCGTTTTAATCATGAGGTGATTCAATGGAATACATACACGCCTGAACAGCAACATACTGTTTGGCAACGTCTGGACATTCAGCTGGATCAAATTTTAATTCCAATGCTTCCTCACGCCAATTTACAGCATATTGAGGCATTTATTCAGGCAAAACGACAACGTATGATGGATGATGCTTCCAAAGGTCGCAAACTGTATTACGCACTGAAAATTTGCGAAAAAAACCGTGAATTTACGGCTGAAAGTGGTTTAGGTATTCAACGGACACAAGTTAAACCCATATGGGATGAGTTTGAGCGTCGTATATTGGCTTTGGCGAAAGCCAGCTATGATTTTGCATGGTTACGTGCTGATGGAATCAGCCAGTCTCTTTTGCACATGGAAGAAGAATAATCTCATACTTCATTTTAATATCGCAGTACGACGTGATTGATGAATCGTGTGTATTGTCCGTTAATTTGATATGCATTGATGAGAAAGAGTAGAGCATGCACCAATGGCATGCTCCTGTTTGAAGGTCTTAAACGTTGTGTCGTTGGCGATAATCAACTAACTCATCTATGGTGATGACGGTCAAATGATGTGTCTGAGCATAAGAAAGCACTTGTATGCCAGTCGCCATTGTTCCATCTGGATTGGTGAGTTCACACAATACACCAGAAGGTTTTAGTCCTGCCAAACGTGCTAAATCAATAGTTGCTTCCGTATGACCACGGCGCACTAGAACGCCACCTTCGCGGGCACGTAAAGGAAATACATGACCAGGGCGGTGCAAGTCACTTGCTACAGCATGATCTGCAATGGCAGCACGTATGGTTGTGACACGATCCTGTGCTGAAACGCCCGTTGTAACACCTTTTGCTGCTTCAATCGTAACGGTAAAGGCTGTTTGATAATGACTGGAATTGTGTTGAACCATAGGGGCGAGTTGTAGATGATCTGCCAATTGTTCATTGATGCACAAACAAACGATACCTGAACCATCACGAATCATTCGTGCCATGGTTTCAACATTTAAAGTTTCAGCTGCTACAATGAGGTCTGCTTCATTTTCACGATCAAAATCATCCATAACCAAAACAGGCTTGCCTTGGCGGATATCATTTAAAGCTTGTTGAATACGTTGTTCAGCTGGAGCCAAAGCTGCGAAAAACAATTCGGATTGAATTAAACTAGACATATTGAAACGCTCTCGTAAATTTTACGGTTGAACATTTCAGGACTGATGGGAAACGCGTGTTGCATGGACGGTAAGAAACCAGATTCAACATCGTCTTCTTTCATCCGGACTATACCGTTGGCTTTGGAATCACACCAAATCTGCAAATTAAAAATAGCTTATGATCTTTAAATGCTCGCGGGCTTGTTCAAAATTGAACTTACCGCCAGTGGGGAGTTACACCCCGCCCTGAAGCGATGGCACAAATTATAGTCCCAGTCGTGCCTCAATTACGAGGGGGAGAGATAGAATGAAAAATGCAAAGTTTATAAGAAAAAATGATAGATAAAAAAGCCCATCAATAGAAGATGGGCCTCAGAAAACAAGAAGTTTTAGAAATTAAATAACTTGTACGGGAATACAGTTGGCGGTATGGTTAACCGTGTTATCTGGGTTTGCATAGACCAAACGTGGTTTATGTGCATTGGCTTCTTGTTCAGAAAAATCAGCAAAAGTCGCGATAATCACAATATCTCCGACTTCAGCTTGATGCGCTGCGCCACCATTGACGGAAATCATACCTGAGTGATTCTCACCACGAATGGCATAAGTTGTGAAGCGTTTGCCGTTATTTACATTCCAGATATGAATTTCTTCATATTCACGAATACCAGCTAAATCCATTAATACGCCATCAATGGCACAAGAACCTTCATAATGAAGTTCAGCATGTGTGACGACTGCACGGTGGATTTTGCATTTAAGTAAGCGAGTTAACATTAAACACTCCTGAAAACCTATACTTTTAAAAAGCAATAGGGCGATACACCATTTAATTTGTCGGGTCTAAAACAGACAATGACAGTTTAAATTGGTAATTCAATCGTATAAATTAAGGTTTGTAGGCGTTAATTTGGTTCATTGCCTGAGAGATATCGCCATCAACCAGCAAGTCGACTTTAGATAAGGCATAACCAATAGCATCATCCATTAAGTTTTGTTCACTCGAAGGTGCTTTACCTAAGACATGTGCAGAAACTCGATCTTTATGACCAGGATGACCGATTCCAATACGTAGGCGATGAAAATTAGCACCGATATGTGGAACAATGTCACGAAGCCCATTGTGACCACCATGGCCACCACCAGATTTCAGGCGAATGACACCGGGATTCATATCTAATTCGTCATGCGCAATTAAGATGGATTCGGGGGGGATTTGATAGAATTTAGCAAAGGGTACAACGCTTTGACCTGAACGGTTCATAAAAGTTGTTGGGAGTAGAAGACGAATATCACGTCCTTCAACTGTACCTCGGCCACTGATGCCATGAAATTTAGGATCAGTTTTTAGATGAATGCCATAACGATCTGCGATTTGCTCGACAAACCAGAAACCAGCATTATGCCGAGTTTGGGCATATTCCCTACCAGGATTGCCCAAACCGACAATGAGCGAAATTTTGTTCACAGATTGATTCACGAAACGACGCTCTTAACCAATATTACGCGCGTTTAAAGTCTGCGTGCATTGGTGTATTTTTAGCAGGGTGACGTTGTAACGCTTGGATTTTTACGTTTTCAACTTTGTCGCCTACTTTAATTTCAACAACTTCTTCAAAGAAAGCATTGTTTTCAAGTGCTTTAACAAGTTCACGAAGTTCTAAAGTTACAGCAACAGGTTCAGCGTTACCGCCGTAGATGATTGCAGGTACAAGCGCTTCATGACGTAGGCGGCGGCTCGCACCTTTCCCTTGTTTGTCTTCAGCACGTGCTTGAGCATTTAATACGAAATTAGCCATGAGATTTCCTCATTAAGTTACAGTAAACCAGACTTGCGACCAGTCTGGCGAAATAGAAAGCCCCGCATTATAGCAGGGCTTTCCTAAAATTGCGCTATATTTTATATATAGCTATCGAACATCGCACTAATAGATTCTTCGTTATTAATACGACGAATGGTTTCAGCAACCATACTTGCTACGGAAACTTGACGTACTTTACCTAAACTTGAAAATTCTGGTGATAATGGAATGGTATCGGTTACAACCAATTCATCAATCACAGAGTTTCTTAGGTTTTCAATCGCTTTACCTGAAAGAACAGGGTGAGTGGCATAGGCAACAACACGACGAGCACCAAATTGTTTGAGTGCATCGGCAGCTTTACATAGCGTACCTGCTGTATCAACCATGTCATCGACAATAACGCAATCGCGGCCTTTCACATCACCAATCAAGTGCATAACTTGAGACTCATTGGCTTTTTGGCGGCGTTTATCGATAATTGCGAGATCGATATCACCCATTTGTTTTGCAACCGCACGGGCACGAACAACACCACCAACGTCAGGTGAAACCACCATTAAGTTGTCATGTTGTTGTTGACGTAGGTCGGCAAGCAAAGCAGGTGTACCATAGATGTTGTCGACTGGGATATCGAAGAAACCTTGAATCTGGTCGGCATGAAGATCAATCATTACGACACGGTCAATTCCGACTGTTGTAAGCATATCTGCAACAACTTTAGCCGTAATTGGTACACGTGCAGAACGTGGACGACGATCTTGACGAGCATAACCAAAATAAGGAATGACAGCAGTAATACGACCAGCACTTGCACGACGTAAAGCATCTGCCATGACCAAGATTTCCATCAGGTTATCGTTGGTTGGCGCGCAAGTAGGTTGGCAGATGAAGACATCTTTACCACGGACATTTTCTGTAATTTCTATAGCAATTTCACCATCAGAAAAACGAGTAACTGATGCTGAACCTAAAGGAATGTGTAAGTGGCTTACGACTTTCTGAGCGAATTGTGGATGTGCATTTCCACTAAAAACGACAAGATTGGGCATGAATCAGCCTTGGCGGTGACATGTATGGAAAAATATGGCAGGGGCGGCTGGATTCGAACCAACGGATGGCGAGATCAAAACCCGCTG
>JASGGM010000004.1:0-27434 GCA_047605045.1 Acinetobacter sp.
GTTCACCTTATTTTTTCCATTTCAGCTATAACATTAAGCAAGAATGATGACAATTGAAATGATAATTTATTAGAAATTTACATTGTCATGGTGAAGACCACATGACACAGGTCTTAAAATATGCATATTTCAATTAAAAAGTTAAATTCGGAATTATTTCTTTGCAATATGACCACTAAACATCTCATAAAGTGGCTAAAAAATGATGAATTTCCCTGAAATGTTCCCTATACTAAAAACTCTATTCACAACAGTTCGATCAATATGGGTAGTGGTTGTAGTCACTCGCGAAAATTTTTAACACTTCATTCTTTGAACTGTATTTCAGTTCGTTCCAATGCCTTCGCATCTGTCGCCTTTCAGGAAATAGTCCTGAAGGAGTGTGACCAATGATGTTTGAATGGATGTCAGATCCTTCTGCCTGGGTTGGTCTTGCCACATTGGTGGTATTAGAGATCGTACTCGGTATTGATAACCTTGTTTTTATTGCAATTTTGTCGGAAAAATTACCGCCAGAACAACGCAACAAAGCCCGTATTATCGGTTTATTGTTAGCGCTGTGTATGCGGATGGTGCTGTTGGCATCCATTGCATGGGTCGTGACCCTGACAGAACCGTTATTTCACCTCTTCGATCATCCATTTTCAGGGCGAGATTTAATTCTCTTGTTCGGCGGTGTTTTCTTGCTGTTTAAAGGCACCATGGAAATGCATGAGAGGCTTGAAGGCAAAGTCCATCAAAAAGAAGAAAATCCCGTTCATGCTGCATTCTGGATGGTCATTGTGCAAATTATCGTACTGGATGCAGTATTCTCGCTCGATAGCGTGATTACTGCGGTAGGTATGGTCAAGCACCTGCCAGTCATGATGATTGCGGTGATGATTGCTGTCGGTATTATGATGTGGGCATCTAAACCATTAATGGACTTTGTGAACCGACATCCAACAGTAGTCATTTTATGTTTGGGTTTCTTGTTGATGATCGGTTTCTCGTTGGTGGTCGAAGGTTTGGGCTTCCACATACCGAAAGGCTATTTATATGCTGCAATCGCATTTGCCACCTTGCTTGAAGCAGCCAATCAATTTATGCGTCGTAATCAGGAAAAAACTGTTACCACCACCGATTTACGCTTTAAAACTGCATCGGCAGTGATGCGGATGCTAGGTGGAAAATCCAGTAATCACGGTGCTGAAAACAGCAACAATGACAACGATGTTCTGGCCACCCAAGCATTAGCCGATGAACTATTTGATGGTGAAAATAGTGCCTATCATAGTGTGATGGTACAAGGTGTATTAGGCTTATCTGAACGGCCAGTAAAATCAGTGATGACACCACGTCCAGACTTGGAGTGGATTGACTTGAACGAACCGTTGGATCATGTTCGTGAAACGCTCATGCAGATGACCCATTCACGCCTAATTTTTGCACATGGTGAATTGGATAATTTAGCGGGTATTGCCCTCACGCATAAAATTCTGAATGAATACATTGAAACCAATCAATTGAATTTTGAAAGCCATTTACGTGAGCCAATGATTGTGCATGAAAATGCCAACGTCTTGATGGTGATGGAGCAATTGCGTCAGGCCCCCCTTCAAATGGCGATTGTGCTGAATGAATATGGTTCGATTGAGGGTGTAGTGACACCAATTGACATTTTGGAAGCCATTGCAGGTGAATTCCCTGATGAAGATGAACTGGAAGCAGCTGCAGAAAGTTTAGAAGATGGCTCTTTAATGATTGATGCTTCGACGGATATTCGTCATATATCATTGTTACTGGGACGAGATTTGGTTGATGAAAGTGAAGAATATTCTACGCTTTCGGGTTACTTGCTGATGCACTTGGGACGTTTGCCTGAAAACGGTGATGTGGTTGAAGCGGATGGCTATCTGTTTGAAATTGTGACGATGGATGGTCATAAAATCGAGAAAGTACATATTGCACCAAAACCTGTTGAAGGGGTGGACGAGTCGTAGCACAAATCTTGCTATGCAAATCCCTAAAGCACTTCTAAAATAGCCCTAAAAAAGGGCTATTTTTTATGACAAACCAGATGTGTCCGTGTGGGCATGGGCAGTACAGCCAATGTTGCCAACCGCTGCATGCCAAGCACGTTTTGGCACAGAGTGCAGAACAATTGATGCGATCTCGCTATAGTGCTTTTGCATGCCAAAAAATTGATTATATTGTTGAAACAACTGCGCTTTTACAGCAGTCACAACTCGATTCATCTGCCTTACTCGCATGGAGTCAGCACAACCAATGGCAAAAACTCGAAATTGTACGAAGTCAGCCAAAAGTGGATCCGACACATGCCATGGTTGAATTTAAGGCTTACTATTTCGATGGGAAAAGCCATCAAATTCACCATGAACAGTCTTATTTTGTGCAGCACCAACAACGCTGGTATTTTTTAGATCCCACTGTTGCACAGTTTCCAGGCATGAAGCAGATCTGTGTATGCGGTTCTCACAAAAAATTTAAGCATTGCTGTGCCTCTTTTTTACTGTAATCTCGTAAAATAAAGCGCTATTTTAAAGTGCGAAAGGAAAAGGGATGTTACTCACAATCATTTATATCATCGCCATTACCGCTGAAGCCATGACAGGGGCGTTATCGGCAGGTCGACGTAGCATGGACTGGTTTGGCGTTATTCTGATTGCTTGCGTAACAGCACTGGGGGGCGGTTCGGTACGCGATGTATTGCTGGGTCATTATCCTTTAGGGTGGGTGAAACATCCTGAATATCTTGTTTTAACCTGTTGTGCTGCCATTTTTACTATTGTGATTGCCAAATGGATGCGCCATTTACGCTCAATCTTTTTGTTATTGGATGCACTGGGTTTAATAGGTTTTACTATTATTGGTTGTCAAATTGCTTTACAGATGGGGCATGGTTTTGTGGTTGCTTCTGTTGCAGGGGTATTAACGGGAGTCTCGGGCGGGATTCTTCGAGATATTTTGTGTAATGATATTCCACTGGTCTTTCGTCGTGAACTGTATGCCAGTATTTCCTTTGTGGCTGTCATTTGCTATTGGTGCTGTACCCAGTTTGGGCTGGCTTTAGAAGCCACGATTATCACCACCCTGATTTTTGGGTTTAGCTTACGCGTCATTGCCATCTACTTTGGTTTGGAAATGCCAAAATTTATTTATAAAGAAGATGATGAGCAATCTGCATCATCGAAGGACGAATAATTTTACAATACGCTAAATTCATTTATCATGTTGAAAAGCGACCACTTTTAACCCGTCGAGATTACGATTATGGACATCATTTCACGCTTACAACGTATCCCTGTCGGTAAGTTTCACTATCGGTTGTTATGGGTGGTGGGCTTAGGGTGGATGTTCGATGCAATGGACACGGGGTTAATTGCGTTTATTCTGACACAATTGGTGAAAGACTGGGGGTTATCTCCTGCGGAAAGTGGCTGGATTGTCAGTATCGGTTTTATTGGCATGGCCATTGGCGCGGTATGTTCGGGTGGTCTGGCAGATCGTTTTGGACGCAAAACCATTTTTGGTATCACACTTGCCATTTACAGTGTTGCTACGGCTTTATGTGCGATTGCACCGAATTTAACATGGTTGCTCATTTTTCGTTTTATTGTCGGTCTGGGACTGGGTGGTCAGTTGCCTGTTGCGGTCACGCTGGTAAGTGAATATATCCCTGCACACGTGCGTGGTCGGTTCATTGTTTTATTAGAAAGTTTTTGGGGCTTGGGCTGGTTAGTTGCTGCCTGTATTTCGTATTTTGTCATTCCACAATGGGGGTGGCATATCGCATTTTTAATTGGCGGTTTACCTGTCTTTTATATTCTTATTATTTTGAAAAAAGTACCTGAATCTATTCCGTACCTTATTCATAAAGGGCGGGTGCATGAAGCACATGCACTGGTACAGCGTCTGGAGCGTGAAGCAGGGCTACCTGTGATTGAACAAATTGAAGTACAGCCTGTAGCACATCGGCAACAAGTGTCATTTCGACAGTTGTGGATCGCGCCCTTTCATAAACGTACCGTGATGTTATGGTTAATTTGGTTTGGTATTGTATTCTCCTACTACGGTATTTTTACATGGCTGCCAAGCCTATTGGTCAAACAAGGTTATGACATTGTCAAATCTTTTGAATATGTATTGTTTATGATTTTGGCACAATTGCCTGGCTATGTTGTTGCATCATGGTTAATTGAGAAACTTGGACGTAAAGCTACACTAGCTGGTTTTATCGCCTTCTGTGCCATGAGTGCATATATGTTCGGGCAATCGAACAGTGAAAGCAGTATTATGTTGTGGGGCTGTTTGATGTCATTTTTTAATTTGGGTGCATGGGGCGTACTATACACGTATACACCCGAACAATATCCGACCAATATACGTGCCTTTGG
Source organism: Acinetobacter sp. (assembly GCA_047605045.1). Taxonomy (GTDB): domain Bacteria; phylum Pseudomonadota; class Gammaproteobacteria; order Pseudomonadales; family Moraxellaceae; genus Acinetobacter. The sequence goes on from JASGGM010000004.1 coordinate 4,398, forward strand.
GTCGGGATGGGCATCGGCTATTGGGCGTCTGGGTGGAATTGCTGCCCCATTGGTTGTTACGCACATGATGATCGGACAACAGGCTTTCCAACAGGTATTTTTAATGTTTACTGGCGTTTTATTTGCTGTTGCCATCATCATTGTGCTGTTAGGGGAAGAAACCAAAGGTAAACGATTGGAATCTATCGGATTATAATTTGTGGTATTAATATATCCGTATATATGCCGTGCTTTATTTTTCTGAGATGATCAGACTACAGCTAAAAACTGAATTTATTTAGATTGTTGAGAAGAATTTAATTTATGACAAGCCTTTCGCACCATGCGACAGAAAACCGTTCCGTAGCGGAATTTACCGAACAAGCCTACTTGAATTATGCCATGTACGTGATTATGGATCGTGCATTGCCACATATTAGTGATGGCTTAAAACCCGTACAACGTCGCATCGTCTATGCAATGAGTGAATTGGGTTTAAAACATAGTGGTAAACCCAAAAAATCGGCACGTACTGTCGGGGATGTTTTGGGTAAATATCATCCACATGGCGATTCAGCATGTTATGAAGCAATGGTTTTGATGGCACAACCGTTTAGCTATCGTTATCCATTCATTGAGGGGCAAGGCAACTGGGGTTCGCCTGATGATCCTAAATCTTTTGCAGCGATGCGCTATACCGAAGCCAAATTATCACAATACAGTGAAGTATTGTTGTCTGAATTGGGTCAGGGTACATGCGACTGGCAGGATAACTTTGATGGTTCGATGAAAGAGCCGATTAATTTACCTGCACGCGTACCCAACATTTTACTGAATGGGACAACAGGCATTGCCGTGGGGATGGCGACAGATATTCCGCCACATAATTTACGAGAAGTCATTAAAGGAACCATTGCACTCATTCGTAAACCACATTTGACCGACATTCAGGTTAACGACTACATCCCTGCACCAGATTTGCCAACCAAAGCAGAAATTATCACCCCAAGAGATGAATTACTCAAAATTCAAACGCAGGGGCGTGGTAGTTACCGTATGCGAGCGGTCTATCACATCGAAAAAAATGAGATCGTGATTACTGATCTGCCATATCAAGTCTCTGGCTCCAAGGTGATTACTCAGATTGCCGATCAAATGCTGGCAAAAAAATTACCCTTGGTCAGTGATGTTCGGGATGAATCAGATCATCAAAACCCAACACGGTTGGTCATTGTATTACGTTCGAATCGTGTCGATGCCGATCAGGTGATGAGTCATCTTTTTGCGACAACCGATTTAGAGTCGAGTTATCGCGTCAATCTGAATATGATTGGTGCAGATGGTCGTCCACAAGTAAAGTCCATTCGCCAAATTTTATTGGAATGGATTGAGATTCGTAAAAATACGGTCACGCGCCGTTTGCAATACCATCTCAACAAAATTGAAAAACGCTTACATATTCTGGCAGGTTTGTTGGTTGCTTATTTAGACATCGACACGGTTATTAAAATTATTCGTGAAGAAGATCAGCCTAAACCAGTCTTGATGCAACACTTTAATATTGATGACATACAAGCTGAAGCCATTCTGGAATTAAAATTGCGTCATTTGGCGAAATTGGAAGAAATGGAAATTCGTCAGGAACAGGATGAATTGGCGGCCAAGGCGGCAATTATTCGTGAACAATTAGAAAATCCAGAATCTTTGAAAAATCTGATTATTGAGGAACTCAAAGAGGATGCGAAAAAGTTTGGTGATGACCGCCGGTCGCCGATTGTTGCACGAGAAGAAGCGGTACAGATTAAAGAACAAGATCTGATTCCTGCCGAAGCAGTGACCGTGGTGTTGTCCGAAGCAGGCTGGATTCGTGCTGCCAAGGGTGCAGATGTCGATGCACCAAACTTGAATTACCGCGCAGGCGATCAATACCTCAGTCATGCGGTTGGAAAAACCAATCAACGGGCCTATTTTATTGATGAAACAGGACGTAGTTATGCTGTTGCGATTAATACCTTGCCCTCGGCACGAGGTTTAGGTGAACCGCTCAGTTCTAAGTTGTCGCCAGCCAATGGCGTTGGATTTACGCAAGTGCTGATTGCAGATGATGCACAAGAATTTCTGGTTTCAAGTTCTGCTGGCTATGGATTTAAAGCACCAGCAACGGCATTGGATACCAATGCCAAAGCAGGAAAAACCTTTTTAAGTGTACCAGATGGCGCCAGTGTGCTTCCGCTGTTGCCAATTGCCGAATATACGCATGCCGCTTTGCTTAGTTCGGCGGGTCGTTTACTTATTATCGAATTGGCAGATTTGCCAGTGCTACAGAAGGGTAAAGGGAATAAACTTATGCAATTGGGTCAGGGCGAAAGCATTGTGACCATACAGTTATTTTTACTTGCAGAAACTTTACAGGTCATCGCGGGCCAACAGCAGCTCAAATTGAAAGCCGATGATTTGCAAAAGTATCTTGGAAAACGTGCGAGCAAAGGTCAACTTTTACCACGTGGCTACCAAAAAGCAAATAGACTTAGTATTCAAAGATAAATCGACTAAGGTTCTTCCTAAATTTGTGGGATATGTTATTGTGCAAATAAAATCAATAACGGACTACGATGGACAGAAGGACTGGAGATAACAGGTATTATGGAAAAAATTTGGATTAATGAATATAACAAAACAGGTATTCAAGACAAAATTACTTTACCGCCTGAGAATACATCTTTGGTTGATATTTTTGAAAGTAATTTAAAGCAATACAGCGAACGCGATGCTTATATTTTTATGGATAAAGGCATCACCTACAATGAACTTGAGTTAGCAAGTCGCAAATTCGCGGCCTACTTACAAAGTCTTGGTTTGAGTAAAGGCGCGCGCGTTGCAGTAATGATGCCAAACGTCTTGCAATACCCAGTGGCGAGTTTAGGCATTATTCGTGCTGGCTATATCTTAGTGAATGTTAATCCACTCTATACCGCACGTGAACTTGAACACCAATTAAATGATTCGGGTGCTGAAGTTTTAATTATTATTGAAAATTTTGCGTCAGTGTATCAAAAAATATTAGGCAAAACGCCTGTTAAACATGTGGTTGTGGCCTCGGTAGGTGACATGCTTGGCTTTGTTAAAGGCCATATTGTTAATTTTGTATTACGTACTGTGCGTAAGCAGATTCCAAATTGGAACATACCTGAACATATTGCTTTTAATGATGCTTTAAACAAAGTTAACCCGAATCGTTATCAACGCCCGAATTTAACGTTAAGTGATACGGCTGTGTTGCAATATACAGGTGGAACCACAGGTGTTTCTAAAGGGGCAGAGTTAACGCACAGAAACCTGATTGCGAACCTTTTTCAAATTCGCAATTTATTCGACAGTAAGTTTGCAAAAATTGAGAACAACCAATACCGTTTCTTATTGGCTTTGCCGTTGTACCATATTTTTGCATTTACGGTATGTGGGCTCTATGGTTTGTATCAAGGTGCAACCAATTTACTTATTCCGAATCCCCGTGATTTACCCTCACTGATTAAAGAAATTGACAAGTTCAAACCAACGTTCTTCCCAGCGGTGAATACGTTATTTAATGCCTTAATTCATAATGAAGCCTTTCAACGTCTAGATCACAGTCAAATGCAAATTGCAGTGGGTGGGGGAATGGCTGTTTTTAAATCGACTGCCGACGCATGGAAAAAGCATACTGGGATTATTATTCATGAAGGCTATGGGCTGTCAGAAACATCTCCTGCGGTCGCTTTTAATCCACCTAATTTAGACGAATTTACGGGTACCATTGGTGTGCCATTACCAGAGACAGAGATTGCAATTCTGGATGATGATGGTCATGAGCTACCATTGGGAGAACGTGGCGAAGTCAGTATTCGTGGTCCACAGGTAATGAAAGGTTATTGGAACCGTTCAGATGAAACGGACAAGGCCATAACGCAAGATGGTTTCTTCCGTTCAGGCGATATTGGGATTATGGATGAGCGCGGTTACATTAAAATTGTAGATCGTAAAAAGGACATGATTCTGGTATCAGGATTTAACGTCTATCCAAATGAAATTGAAGAAGTAATTGCGAAACATCCAAAAGTTTTGGAAGTTGCCGCAATTGGTGTGGAAGATGAAAAATCAGGTGAAGTCCCTAAGCTATTTGTCGTGAAAAAAGACGCGAGCTTAACCACTGAAGAACTGTTGGCGTATGCCAAAGAAAATCTGACAGGTTATAAGCGTCCACGTTATGTCGAATTTATCGATGAATTACCGAAATCGAATGTTGGTAAAATCTTACGTAAAGATTTACGAGATCGTGTAAAACATTAAACGATGGATCTGTAATCTTGCCGAAGCACCTTTCAAGTAAATACTGAATTTAACTTGAAGGGTGCTTTTTTATTATGACTATTGCGTTCACCTGCTATTTATTTGAGTTTAATGTCATTAAACGGTCTAAATAAGGGCGTGACATATGTACAATAATGGTGAAGGCCAACATAGTGCCCATTTGCATCTTCAGCGGTTTGAGGGCAAGCGTGTGATAGCTGAAGTAATTATCCAACACACAATAAATCGCAACCAATGCCAGCCAAATAAAAACAGACCAGCGTTTAATGCCGACCGCCAAGAAAGCGATGGTGAGCATTACAAAAGTACCAAGGGTCGATTGCCAATTTAAATTGGCACAAATCATGGCAATTAAAAATGCGGTGATGGGTAATACCACTTTTAGAATCCGATTGACCTTACGATGAGAGTCACTTTGTTTGTCGAGAGCATCGAGCAGGTTTTTTTGATCGTCTTGATTGGCCATGAGCATCCACATAAATACTTAAATTTAACAAAAAATCTTACAGCAAAGCCATGTTATCATGAATCACTAATGCAACGGTTTGATGAGAATTTTAAAGATGCAAAGCATCAATGGCATAATTTATTTAATACTAATCGCATGTTTGCTGCCCTATATTTTTACCATTATCGCAAAGGCGGTGGGTGGTTTTTCATTCAAGGACAACCAAAACCCACGTCAATTTCTTGGTCAGGTGACAGGAATTGCTGCACGTGCACATGCAGCGCAGCAAAATAGTTTTGAAAGTTTACCTTTATTTATTGCCGCTATTCTTATGGCGGAATATATGGTGCTAGATCAATCGATTATTATGACTTTAGGCACAGCATATTTAATCTTGCGGGTCTGCTATGGTATTTGTTATTTGGCAAATTGGGCGACTTTACGTTCGGTCATTTGGTTGCTCTCGATGTGTTGTCCAATTTTACTATTAATTTTGGTGATTCGACTGACTTAATACAACGTCGCTGTTTGAATTTTGCACATTGACGGAATATTTACACGGCACACGTTAAAATTTAAATCATGAACCGCTATAATTCTTGCCATTCTTATGTTTGAATTACAACCAAACAATTCCATCAATTGAAAGAGTATTTTTCATGAGCTATAGCAATATCCCTGCGGGTAAAGATGCACCAAACGATATCTATGTTGTCATTGAAATTCCAGCAAATGCTGCACCAATTAAATACGAAGTCGATAAAGACTCAGATGCATTATTTGTAGACCGTTTCATGGCAACAGCGATGTTCTATCCAGCAAACTACGGTTATGTGCCAAATACATTGTCTGAAGATGGTGACCCACTAGACGTATTGGTGGTTACACCTTATCCAGTAGAACCAGGTTCAGTTATTCGTTGCCGTCCTGTGGGCAAATTGAATATGGAAGATGATGGTGGTATTGATGCAAAACTTGTTGCCGTACCTCACGAAAAATTAACACCGTTGTACAAAGAAGTTCAAGAATATACCGATCTTCCAGCATTGTTGATTAATCAAATTGAACATTTCTTTAAACATTATAAAGATCTTGAACCTGGAAAATGGGTAAAAATTTCAGGTTGGGAAGGTGCTGATGTTGCCAAAGCTGAAGTTTTAAAAGCGATTGAAGCAGCTAAAAAATAAGCCCAATCCGGTTGAATGAAAAAAGGCATCAAACGAATTTGATGCCTTTTTTATGTCATTGTCCCCACTCAGAAATATATCGTGTGTGGGGAAAACGATGAATTAAAAGAATTTAACAGGAATGTCTAAGAAGATACGCCATTCTGTTGTGCTCGGCATGTAGTAGTCATTCGCATAAGCTGCGTCTGAATGATACAGTGAGTTACGCACACGTAGGCTGGCACCTTTGGCGAAACCACTTTGCACGGTATATTTCACTTGGTTAAAGAATTCACGCTCTTTGTTGTTGCTCGAGAATGTTGTATTAATATCCCAACCATACACGTACGCTGTTGTCCATGTTAGACCAGGAATACCTAAGCTACCAAAATCTAGATTATATTGTGCTTGTAGTGATTTCTCACCGCGTCCGTTAAAGTCAGACAAGTATGAGTTTGGTAGGTAAATACTTTGGAAACCATCGGCATTTTCACCATAGGCATAACCCGTGTTGCCCGTGCTTTGTTGGTAAGCGACCATCGCACTATGTGCACCTTTGCTATAGGTGGTCGAGAATGCCCAAATATTGTTAGAACGGTCAGAAGAGTCAGTACTTAATTTTGAAGATGAAGCACTTGCACCTTGATCCCATTTAGTGTGGTAGCCACTCAAATCGAAAGCCAATGAACTTTCATTTGCCAAAGGATACTTGTAGTTAACATTGGCATAGTGACGCTCAAGCGCATTTTTGCTGTCTAAACCATAGTAAGATGCACTTAAATCATCGTTAAATTTGTATTTTGCACCCCAAACAATGGCGCGATCCAGATTACTTTGGTCAGATGAAACCTGATCTGACATTTGATCTTTGGTAAATTTACCAGCAACCAATTCCAGATTTTTAATTTCATGACTGGTTACTAAGGTACCAGTGAAATATTCAGGCACTAAACGGGCTGTATTGCTTGCAAGTACAGGTAGGTCAAGAACCTGTGTGCCGTAACGTACGGTCGTGTTTGAAAAACGCGCTTTGACGTTACCGCCACCACGGGTAAATTGGTCGTAAGCAGAGCCATCACTTTTGAGTGCTAGCATTTGGTTGGCCGCATGTTTGTTGTCACCAATTTTGAAGGTAAAATCACCCACAACACCAACACCAAACCCGATAGTGCCTTGGGTAAAGCCTGAATCGATATTTAAGATAGCTGATTGACCAAATGAACTTGTATCTGCTGACCCATTTTTTTTATCACGTGAAAGATAACCGGTACGGAATAAAACAGAGCCAGTAGCGTCTTCAACGAAACCTTTAGATTCACTTTGTTCGCTGGCTTGAGCAGCAGTGACTGCTGTAGCGGACAACAAGAGTGCCAAAGTAAGTTGATTGAGTTTTAACATAGGGTGTTCCCACAAAATTGAAAGCGCATTTTTATTCTGTTTGATACAGAACGTTACAAAGTTTGAATTAATCTATAATAAAAAGTGGCCATGTAGCAATAAAATTTCTCTAAAGTTTTATTAAAAGATAATAAAATTATGATTTAAAAGGAATATTTTATAATATTTGGATGGTTTGAAAATAAGATACATATTCTAAAAAAGTGAATATGAATAAAAAAACAAGTGTTTTGATCTTATTTTGTGCAATGTTTTATGGGTTGTAATATATTGGTGCATATATTGTTATGTTTAACAGTAATAGGTCTAGAAATGGTTCTATAAACTTGGCATAACATTTGCAAAAGGAATTATGAGTCGATCAATACCAACGAATAAGCATGGGGAAACTCCGATGATCAAAAAATTACTTGCAGTGACAGCAGCAGCAACGATTTCAAGTGTTGCGATGGCGGCAGACGAAAATACGTTTTTGTCGCAAAATGGATTAACTTTCAGTGGTAATGTGGCATTAACTTCCGATTATCGCTGGCGTGGTCAAACTCAAACGGAAAATGACCCAGCAATTCAGGGGACATTTACTTTAGCGCATAGCTCTGGTTTATATGTGTCTGTGTTCGCATCGAATGTAGATTTTCTTGTCGAGCCAGGCGGTAAAGAAACACACTTAGAACTTGATCCATCGATTGGTTTTACCACGCCAATTACCTTGGGGAGCTTAAAGCCGACTTTAGATATTGGTGCTGCTTATTATAACTACCCAAGTAACAGTGACTTAAACTTCCCAGAATATTATGCAAAATTATCATTTGCCGATGTGTTATCTAAAGGCGATGTGTTAACCCCAAATATTGCGTATTCCAATGAATTCTTAGGGTATTCATCAGTAAATAACTGGTACTTTAACTTAACCTATACCACACCGTTTGCTGATACTGGTTTTGGTGGAATCGCAAGCGTTGGGTATGCAAATGCTGATAGAACTGTGTATGGCAATGATAACACTGCTTGGGATTGGAAAGTGGGTGTGAATTATGGCTTTAAATCAGTTCAAGGGTTGAGTGCAGAACTTGCTGCCGTAGGAACGAATATAGAAGGTTATAGTGCTGCGGCAAATCGTGGTGTAGATACAGGTGCGGTATTTACGCTTACAAAAGCATTTTAAATTTAAATTGATCTCGTAATACCACCATGCTGTATGGAAAGCCGCTTCACTTGAGCAAGCGGCTTTTTTATGTCTAGGCTATGATAAAGATAAACTAAATCTGAAATGGACTACGATAGGACAGGGCTTCGGCAAGATGTTCACTACGAATGTCACTGCTGTTGGCCAAATCGGCAATCGTACGCGCCACCCGTAATATCCGATGATAGGATCGTGCGGAAAGATTTAAGCGTTGTTGTGCCATATTCATCATATGGGTGCAATCTTCTGACAACGTAGCAAATTGCTCTAATTGCCGTGGTGATAAGCCTTGATTACTGGTGTGTTGACGCTGCAATTGTACTTGATGTGCTGTGATAACACGCTGCCGCACATCTGCTGAACACTCACTACTTTGACTTGTCTGTAACTCTTGGCTAGAGAGTGGTGGTACATCAATATGTAAATCGATACGATCTAGCAATGGACCTGAAATACGATTTTGATATCGTTTAATGGCTTCAGCAGAACATTGACAACGTGTGTCTTGATTAAATGCATAACCACATGGGCAGGGATTCATTGCTGCAATGAGTTGAAACTGTGCTGGAAAAGTGACTTGCCGAGACGCTCTTGAAATCACAATTTCTTTACTTTCCAAAGGTTGTCTAAGCACTTCCAGAACTTTACGGTCAAACTCTGGAAGTTCATCTAAAAATAAAACACCCAAATGCGCTAAGGTAATTTCACCTGGTTTGGGATGTGAACCACCCCCAACCAATGCAATTGCAGAAGCTGTATGGTGGGGTGCACGAAAAGGACGTTGCCCAAAAGAATAAGCTTGATTCGCAATTGAATAAATACTGGCAACAGTTAGACTATCTTGTTGATTTAAATTAGGTAAAATGCTGGGTAGGCGGGACGCCAGTAGCGTTTTACCTGTACCCGGTGGCCCACGGAACAAAATAGAATGTCCGCCAGCAGCGGCAATTTCAAGTGCTCGCCTTGGTCGAAGTTGACCTTTTACGTCGGCAAGGTCGGGTAAGTTGTCGATTTGGGCTGGATTAAAATGCGATTCACTTTTTCCGATGGGCTGTGACCCTTGAAAATGGTTACACACCTCTTTTAAATGGCCTGCACCGTATAACGGTAAATGTTCAAGTTGATGTGCTTCTTCGATATTATCAATAGGGAGCATCAAATTGTGCTTTGCCTGTTGGCAGGCTAAAGCAATGGTTAATGTGCTACTAATTTTTCTCAGTTGTCCATCTAGCGCAAGTTCGCCAATAAACTCGTATTGATCGGTATTTTTAGCAGGAATTTGACCCGATGCAATTAAAATTCCAAGTGCGATGGGTAAATCGAGTCGTGCCCCATCTTTGGGTAAATCGGCAGGGGCAAGGTTAATGGTTAGACGTTTGGTTGGAAATTGAAACCCGCTGTTGATGATTGCTGAACGTACCCGATCTTTACTCTCTCGAACAGCGGCCTCAGCAAGACCAACAATAGTAAGAGAGGGTAGACCTTGACTGACATGAACTTCAACTTCAATTAATGGCGCATTTAATCCCAAAACACCCCGAGTATAAATTTTTGCAAATGACATTTTTGTTCCATTATGGTGCTTATTTCGACAGATAGATTTTAATTTTATGCACTATTGTTGTGCTTATTTATGCTTATCTAACGTGCTTTCCAACACTTTGAGTTGTGCTTGTAAGGCAGTTAATTGTTGATTTGCTAAATTTAAAGCAGTTTTTTGACGCTCTATTTCGTCTTGTGTCACTAAATCCATACGAGAAATAGCTTCACTTAAAATTGCTCTTAAATTGTGCTCTAAATCTTTTTTCGGTTGTTCAATTTGCGCTAAGATGGCGTGTAATAAGGTTTCAATCATTGATGAATACTCGCTATTGTTTAAATCTCTAGTTTAACATTGGTACTTTCAGAAGCGTTGCAAAATTCGGCGTATGACGTATGAAAACGTAAAAAAATGACGCTTTTTTATTGTTGTATGCGTTTAATAACGAAAAATAGGGTATAAATGCAAGGAATGTCACATATTTCGAATTTCCCCCAATCTTGGAAATATTGGCATGAAAATTGAACATAAAACCTCACAGCTGAACAAACAAGCCGAAGGAAAATAGACATGAAGCTCGTAACTGCAATTGTTAAACCATTTAAACTGGACGATGTTCGTGAGGCATTGTCTGAAATTGGCGTTCAAGGGATTACCGTCACAGAAGTAAAAGGCTTTGGCCGCCAAAAAGGTCATACTGAGCTATACCGTGGCGCAGAGTATGTTGTTGATTTCCTGCCGAAAGTAAAAATCGAAATTGCCATCAGTGATGATATGGTCGATTCAGTGATTGAGTCGATTACACGTGTTGCAAGCACTGGCAAAATTGGTGATGGTAAAATCTTTGTAACCAATCTTGAGCAAGTCATTCGTATCCGTACTGGTGAAACTGGTCCTGATGCCGTTTAATTGGCACGAAGTTTGCTGAGTACTGCGTAACAAGGTAACTCGCAAAATATAAGGTTGGGGGAAACATATGAAAAACATACTGATGGCACTCAGTCTTTCGGGTGCATTACTTGGCACAACAGCAGTTTGGGCAGAAGAGGCATCCGCCCCTCAAACTGCTGTTGTTGCATCAGAATCATCTACATCTGTCACTGAAGCACCTGCTGCGACAGCAGCATCGGTAGAAGCGACGCCTGCACCTGCTGCAACACCAAAGCTTGATACGGGTGATACCGCTTGGATTCTTATTTCTACTGCACTTGTTCTACTCATGACAATTCCAGGTTTGGCATTGTTTTACGGCGGGATGGTACGTAAGAAAAACGTACTTGCTACAATGGCACATAGTTTTGTAGCTGCTGCAGTGGTGAGTATTGTCTGGGTTGTGATTGGTTATACCTTGGCATTTGATACTGGCAATGCATTTGTTGGTGGCTTGAGCAAAATCATGTTGTCAGGAATTACTATCGATGCTTTACAAGGTACGATTCCTGAAATCCTGTTTGTTATTTTCCAAATGACCTTCGCAATTATTACCGTTGCCATTATTAGTGGTTCGATTGCTGAGCGTATGAAGTTTGGTGCATTCATCGCGTTTATTACACTTTGGGTCATTGCGGTATATGCACCAATTACACACTGGGTCTGGGGTGGTGGTTGGTTAGGCACCGATGGCGCACTTGATTTTGCTGGTGGTACCGTTGTACATATTAACTCGGGTGTTGCAGGTTTAGTCGCAGCCTATGTGATTGGTAAACGTGTTGGTTTGGGTAAAGAATCGATGGCACCACACAACCTGACTTTAACCGTGATTGGTGCAAGTTTACTGTGGGTAGGTTGGTTCGGTTTCAACGGTGGTTCTGCGTTAGGTGCAAACGGTGCAGCAGGTTATGCTTTAGTTACGACACAAGTAGCGGCAGCGGCAGCGGCAATCTCATGGTTAATTGTTGAAAAACTGGTTCGTGGAAAAGCATCTGTATTGGGTGCAGCATCAGGTGCAGTTGCAGGGTTAGTCGTGATTACGCCAGCAGCAGGTTTTGTCACTGTGGGTGGTGCTTTAGTTATGGGCTTGATTGGTGGCGTTGTATGTTTCTGGGGAATTTCAGGCTTAAAACGTATCCTTAAAGCCGATGACTCTCTTGATGCTTTTGGTTTACATGCAGTGGGTGGTATTGTCGGTGCGATCCTGACTGGCGTATTTGCAAGTTCATTCATTATGGGTGATAAAGCGCCAACAGATGTGGCTCACCAACTTTGGGTTCAAGTTGAAGGTGTCCTTGCAACGATTGCTTATAGTGCCGTACTGACTTTCGTTATCCTGAAAATCGTAGATGTTGTGATTGGCTTGCGTGTGAGCAACGATGATGAACGGATGGGCTTGGATTTAAGTCAACACGGTGAGCGTGTCGAATAAATCATCAAGTGATGGAAACGAATTAAGACAGTCCCAAAAGGGGCTGTTTTTTTATTGAAACACAACATTTAGTATCTGTCAGAAGTTTGATACACTAGAACTATTAAATAACAGCCTGAAAAGATTATTGAGATGCATTGTCCGTTTTGTAATGCCCCTGACAGTAAAGTAATCGATTCCCGCTTGGCGGCAGAAGGTTGTCAAATTCGTCGTCGTCGGGAATGTGTGAGTTGTGGCGAGCGTTTTACCACGTTTGAAAGTTTTGAAGTGGTCATGCCACGTGTGAATAAATCAAATGGCAAGAATGAGCCTTTTGATGATGCAAAGTTACGCCGTTCCTTACAACATGCACTACAAAAACGACCTGTTACGCAAGAACAAATTGAAGCTGCACTCAGCGATATTCAACTGAGAATTCGTCGTTTAGGCGAGCGTGATGTGAGTTCTCGCACCATTGGCGAGATTGTGATGCAGGCATTATTTGAGTTAGATCATGTGGCTTATGTCCGATTTGCATCTGTGTATCAGGATTTTCAGGATATCGATGCGTTTCGTCGTCAAATTGAGCAAATGCAACATCGTGGTCAATAAACCAAAGAGGCAAGATGGAGTTTTTGATGACTGATCATGACACTGACATACACTGGATGCAGTATGCAATTGAGCAAGCGGCAACCGCGATTTACCGTACTCGACCGAACCCTGCGGTGGGATGTGTGATTGTCAATAATCATCAGATTGTTGGTCGTGGCGCAACTGCACCTGTGGGTGGATCTCATGCTGAAGTGTTTGCATTGCGTGATGCAGGAGAATTGGCCCAAGGCGCAACGGCATATGTGACGCTAGAACCTTGTGCGCATCATGGGCGTACACCACCCTGTGCAGAAGCTCTGGTGAAAGCAAAAATTCAAAGGGTGGTGATTGCCTGTTTAGATCCAAACCCTTTGGTTGCAGGAAAAGGAATAAAAATTTTACAAGATGCAGGTATTGAGGTTGTTCATGGCATTTTGCAAGATCAAGCCCGCCGGCAGAATCTTGGATTTTTAAAGGCAATGGCACACAAAATGCCTTATGTCCGCTTGAAAGTTGCATCGAGTCTGGATGGGCGAACTGCAATGGCATCGGGTGAGTCCAAGTGGATTACAGGTGATTTGGCACGACAGGATGTACAACATTGGCGTGCGATTTCAGGTGCCGTCATCACAGGGATTCAAACTGTTTTAGCCGATGATTGTCAGTTGAATGTACGTCAACTTGCGAACATCGATTTAGCTGATGTGGTGCAGCCAAAACGTATTATTTTAGATCGTCAGGGTCGTTTGCCTTTAACGGCTAAAATTTTACAGCAACCCGATACCGTGATGGTGGTGGGTCAGTTCCGACAAGAATTAGCCGATTTAGGCGTGGTACAATTACCAGATCAACCCTTACAACAACTCTTGGCAACATTGTGTCAAGACTATCAATTTTATGATGTATTGGTTGAAGCAGGGGCAACCCTCAGTACTGCATTCTTGCAACAAGGTTTGGTCGATGAAATGTTGCATTACATTGCACCAACGTTACTTGGACAAACAGCGCGTGCCATGTTTCAGTCCGATTTTCAACACTTGGCACAACAACAACGCTTTGGTCTTCAAGAGGTTATCCAGTTGGGTAATGATTTGCGCCTGAGTTTAATTCCGCTTCAAGAGTCATTATGAATCCAGAACCAACCGTTTATCACAAACGTCGCCATGCGGCACGTACGACCGATGAATATTTATTTCATCAATTGGTGCCGTATTTGGGAAATAAGCGCCGTTTGCTGCATTTGATTCTGGAAGCACTTGAGCTCACAGGGACACTCGATCCTAAAGGCAAGCGTTCTCCAATTTTTGCCGATTTTTTTGCTGGCAGTGGCGTCGTATCACGTTTAGCACGGCAAAATGGTTATCGAGTGATTGCAAATGACTGGGAACCGTATAGTCACGCGCTTAATCATGCGATTTTAGCATGTACCGAAGCACCTAAATTTAAAGAGCTGGGTGGTTATCAGAAAGCCATCGATTATTTAAACCGTTTACCTTTGGCAAAAGGTTGGGTCACCCACAATCTTTGTCCCCGTAATGATGAAGAATATGATCCAGCGCGTGATCGTTTGTTCTTTAAACGGCGAAATGGTATGCGAATTGATGCGATTCGTCAGCAAATTGCGACATGGCAGGCACAAGGCGCAATTGATGATGTGGAAATGAGTGCATTGCTTGCACCATTGCTGTATTCAGCAAGTTTTGTGAGTAATACCAGTGGTGTCTTTAAAAGTTTTCATCATGGTTGGGGTGGCAAAACCCAAACGGCATTAGAGCGCATTGAGTCATTATTATGGCTGACACCTAGTCGTTTTTGTGAAATGGGAGAGAGTCAAAACCCAATGGCAGAAATGTGGTGTGTAGATGCACAACATTTGGCGAATCAGATGAGTGGTTTTGAAGTGGACGTCGCTTATTTAGATCCACCCTATAATCAGCATGCGTATAGCAGTAACTACCATGTTTTGAATTCTTTGACTTTATGGGATCAGGTCGATTTACCTTCTCCAGACACCAAAGGTTTTAAAAGTGGTATTGACCGTGCTTGGCGTAAAGAACGCCCAAGTCCATATAACTCTTCTAAATATGCGAAAGAAGCTTATGAAACGCTATTGGCGACGGTGAATGCCCGATTTATTCTTACCAGTTATTCGACCGATGGTAATATTTCCGCAAAAGATTTGCTCAAGGCGAATTTGGAGCGTGGTAAAGTGACGTTGCTGACGCAGGATGTGCCCCGTTATAGGGTGAGTAAGCAAAGGCAGTCTGAGCGTGCAAGAGTATTAGAGTTTATTGTGATTACCGATACACATGCCAAGTCAGGCCCACCACTACGTCAGCTTTTGGGTCAGTTGTATCATTATGCAGAACTGGGTGGTGTAGATACATCGGGAAGTAGTACGCAATTGGCTTTATGGTAACAACGAAAAAATCGAAGAATGGGAGAGAACCATGTTTACCGGCATTATTGAAAGTTTAGGCAAAGTCGAGAGCTTACAAAGCGTCGGTGGTGATGTCCGCTTGCGTATTCATACCGATTTAGATATGTCGGATGTGCATTTGGGCGACTCCATTGCTACCAATGGGATTTGTTTAACAGTCATTGAGTGGGGTGAACATTGGTATGCTGCCGATGTATCGCGTGAAAGTTTAAATCGTACCACTTTGGGACAATGGAAAGTGGGCCAAGCAGTTAATGTGGAAAAAGCCATGTTACCTACCACACGTTT
The DNA here is from genome assembly GCA_047605045.1 of Acinetobacter sp. GTDB lineage: Bacteria > Pseudomonadota > Gammaproteobacteria > Pseudomonadales > Moraxellaceae > Acinetobacter. The sequence goes on from JASGGM010000004.1 coordinate 20,125, forward strand.
TGGCGGACATATTGTGAGTGGACATGTCGATGGTGTCGGTGAAATTACTTTGGTTCGTCACGATGCTCGATCGTTATATTTTGAAGTGACCGCACCTGCCGAACTGGCTAAATATTTGGCGGAAAAAGGCTCAGTAACTGTAGATGGTATTAGCTTAACCATCAATCATTTACGTGGAAGAGTTTTGAGTTTAAATCTTATTCCACATACGGCTGAACGTACCAACATTGCAACATGGAAGGTCGGTTCTCAGGTGAATTTAGAAGTTGATGTTTTGGCACGCTATATTGAACGGTTATTATTGGGTGACAAAGCCGCTGAACAGCGTACTGAATCTAATCTTAGTATGTCGTTTTTGGCAGAGAATGGTTTTTTAAAATAATTGTCAATCCTGTCCATAAAAATCTCGGTTTAATCGATTTGACACCGAGATTTTTTTATTTGGAGTTTAATTTTAGTCTTCTGATTTTTGATTTTTTTTCATCAAATAAGCAATTTCTTCTTCAGCACTTTGCTGTAGTTTCTGATTAAATGCTTTAACTGCATGATCAATCTGTTCAATTAAACTTTCTGCTTCCAGTTCCAAACGGATTTTTAGATTTTCCAATGCTTCATGCAACTCGGCAGGCAATGCGGCATGATTTTCAGCAGGTACTTTCACCGCTACAGCAGATGTGATACGAACAGCTGTCGGGTTTTTGCTATAACGTTCGCTATATTGTTCACTTTCAGCAACCACTTGTTGTTGTAATTGCTTAAGTGCATCATTTTGTTCAGCCCATTGTTGCAATTCATCTACCTGTAAATCCTGAGCATATTGCTGTTGTTTTAAACGCTTTGTTTCAAGCGATTGCTCTAAGGCCTGCTGTTTGCGAATGCGTGCATCTTCAATGAGTTGTGCTTTTAAATCTTGATAGGTCTGCTCAATCGTGGCATAAGATTGTAATTGTGCTTGTTTGTTATGCGTTTGCCAATCGTCCAGACGAGTCTCTGTTTTGAGTAAATGACAAACACGAGTGAGATCATCAATATAGGTTTGACGAACGGCTTGTGGGGCATTTAACCAACGCTTTCTAAAATCTGCTCCAACATTTAATGCCACAATTTCACTCCTGCAAATTCAGTTTTTTTAGGTTATAACTTAAAGGTACGTGGGTGTATACCGAATTGTCGATACTGTTTAAATTTCTCACGGCCAATAATTTTAGCCGATTCTTCATTTTCAACTATTTCAATAATGTGTTCAAACGTATCCTGAGGATTTAAAGCCTGAGAATCAAAATTAAAAATAATCCATGTACCTTGTTCGGGTAGATTCGCTGAAATACAAACGCTTGCTTTTAAATCATCAATACCATGAGGAATAAAACTATTGTGATCGAAACTCCACAATAATTCATCTAACAGTTGTTGTTGCGTGACATCGGTGCAATACCACCAAATTTTCTGGGCTTGATTCAGTATTTTTCGGCTTAAACGACAAGCACTTTGGGCTTGTCGTTCAGGACTTTTTTCAAACAAATAGAAGCTAACTTCAGTCATGTTTAACACGATTGGCAATAAATTGCAGCAATAATGGTACTGGACGACCTGTTGCACCTTTATTTGCACCAGAAAGCCAAGCCGTTCCTGCAACATCTAAATGTGCCCAACGGTATTCACGCGTGAAGCGTTGTAAGAAACATGCCGCCGTAATTGCACCGCCGTGTGGACCACCAATGTTGGCAATGTCGGCAAATGGTGAATCTAATAATTCCTGATAATCTTCTAAAACAGGCATACGCCAAACACGGTCAAAACTTTGTTGTCCAGCAAGACTGAGTTCATTGGCAAGTTCATCATCGGATGAGAATAAACCACTGACCACTTTACCTAATGCAACCACACAGGCTCCTGTTAAAGTTGCAATGTCAACGACTACAGCTGGGTTGAAGCGTTTTACATAGGTCAGTGTATCACACAACACTAAACGTCCTTCAGCATCGGTATTTAGAATTTCAACTGTTTGGCCACTCATGGTGGTCACAACATCGCCTGGGCGCGTGGCCTTGCCTGATGGCATGTTTTCAGCCGCAGCAATGGCGCCAACAACGTGAATGGGTAAGCGAGCTTCACATAAGGCACGGATGGTGCCAAATACAGAAGCTGCACCACACATGTCGAATTTCATTTCATCCATGCCTGCACTAGGTTTAATGGAAATGCCGCCTGTATCAAAAGTGACCCCTTTACCGACCAACACCACAGGTGCTTCTTCACGTTGATGGTTATATTCTAATGTAATGATACGACCTGGACGTTCTGAACCTTGACTCACCGCAAGGAATGCCCCCATGCCTAAATCGGCAATTTGTTGTTCGTCCAGTACAGTGACTTTTAATAAGTCTGGGAATTCTTGTGCCAAATCGAGTGCAAGTTTAGCCAGATGTTCTGGATAGCAAATGTTACCAGGACGATTGCCTAAATCACGTGCTAAATTTTGACCAGATTGTAACGCATTGATCAATTGTAATTGTTGTTCGGTTAATGTCGCACCAATTAACTGAACGTGTTGTAACACTTGTTCATGTTTTTTCGATTTAAATTCATCATAAGTATAGTTTGTTTGCGTTAAACTGCTGATAAATATTTGATGATATTCGCTTGGGAGTGCGGTTAAATCAATATCAATCTCGCGATATTTTTTTTGTGCAGACTGAATGATGGTACTTGCTAATTTATGCACTTTTGTTGGATTCAGTTCCTCACCTTGTCCAAAACCAATCAAGCTACAAAATGGATAATGTTGATGTTGTGCAATTAACGGTAAAATCTCATTGAAGCTGGCTTTAAATTGAGTTGCTTCTATGGCGGTTGTTAATTGTGGGATTGTAGTATTGAAATTGGCTTGTTGAATTTGTGCAGCATCGACCAAAATATACGCGGCTTTACTTGTGCTTTGTGTGGTTGATAAAGAAAGTTTCATATGCTGATTATTGCCTGTGATCTATGCAAAAATAGTGACCTTGAAACATTACACTCGTTCATGTTGCATGTGCAAGGGTTGCTCGACAATACGGTGGCTTTTTTATTCGATGGTTTAGGTTAAACTAAACATCTAAAAGCAAATTTCGTGATTCAACAGACCAATGATTTACTTTTTAAACATGCTATTTTAAATTTTTATGGAAGTTTCCTTTTGATTATTCGGCGTTATCTTGTAAAGCAGGTTGTTACAACCTCACTCGTTGTTGTTGCCTTACTGACCCTGATTATGATGGGTGGACGGTTAATCAAATATTTTGGTGTGGCGGCACAAGGTCGTCTCGACGCAAGTATTTTGTTTAGTATCATTGGCTACCGACTTCCTGAATTTTTAACCTTAATTTTGCCATTGGGGTTTTTCATTGGCTTGATGCTGGTGTTTGGACGTTTGTATGTCGATCATGAAATGGCCGTGTTAAATGGGAGTGGCATTGGTCGTAATAAATTAGGCAAATTACTTATTCCATTAACCGTGGTTTTCTTGGTCATACAACTGACTTTAATGGTGTGGATTTCCCCTTGGGGAATTCGACAGTTTGAACAACTGTCGAGTACACAGGCGGTTCGTACAGGATTCGATTTGGTACGTCCGAAGGAATTTGTTTCATCGGGTGCTTATACGATTTATGCCAGTGATTTATCGGAAGATCGCAAAAACCTACGAGATATCGTGTTTTATCAACGAACACAAAAAGAGGGTAAACCCGATGTTATTATTTTGGCTCGTGAAGCCACACGGGTTGAAATTCCGAATGACCCTGCCAATGTTGTCGACTTAATAGATGGTCGCCGTTATGAGATTTATCCAGGTCAGGCGCGTTATACACAGGCTGAATTTAAAAGTTATCGGTTAAGAATTGAAAATAATAACGAAGCGGAAGTTGCTGGCGATCAAGCAGAATCAATGAAAATTTCGCAACTTTGGAAAAAACGCCATGATCCAGTTATTCAAAGTGAATTAGGATGGCGTTTATTTGTGCCATTTATTATTGCTGTCGCATTGATATTGGCAGTGGCACTTTCGGAAGTAAACCCACGTCAAGGTCGTTATTATCGATTATTTCCAGCGATTATGATTTTTGCCAGTTTAATCGTTGCTTTGATGGCAGTCAAAACCAGGATGACGCGTGGTGAAATTGGAATTTGGGCGTATCCTGCGGTACTGTTTGTCTATAGTGCAGTGACATTATTCTTTTTGCGGAAGCCGAATTTGGCACCGAAACTGAAATTAAAATTGAGCAAGTGAGGTCGAATTAATGCTAGCACGTCGTTTAATCGCGAAACATGTCACGACCACTACAGCTTTGGCCATGATTGGTGCCACCACCGTCCTGACATTATTACAGGTGTTGTTTACCTATTTGGCTGAATTAAGCGAATTAAAACATGGTTATAACGCTTGGCAGGCCATGGTATATGTATTATGGAATACACCCCATTATCTTTATGAGATTCTGCCAATTTCTGCTCTTATTGGTGCGGTGATTGGTTTGGGCACAATGGCATCGAATAGTGAACTTATAGTCATGCGCTCAATTGGGATTAGCTTATGGCGTATTGTTGGCTGGGTGATTCGTTCAGCACTTATTTTGGTGGTATTGGCTTTTGCACTGAGCGAGTGGGTTATTCCGTATAGTACAGAGAAAGCGGATAGTCTGAAAAAGCATCAAACTGTGGCGTCTTTGGGAGAGGTAAAAGGCTACTGGACACGAGAAGGGCAACGGTTTATCTATGTAGACTATGCAAACTCACAAGGACAACTGCGTAATATTCAAGTTCTCGATTTTGATAAAGACTATCGCCTACAGGGTGAGCTCATTGCGGCACAGGGCAACTTTAGTAATGCTGGTCAATGGAATTTACAACAAGCCAAACAGGTGAAGATTCAACCGACAGGCGATGCGGTGATGGAACAATCAGCACAATTGCCTTTGAATCTGGCATTGCAACCAAAATATGTACATATGGTGACGATTGATCCCGAAGATTTGGCCCCAAGTCAATTGGTGTCGTTCATTCGTTATCTTGCAGATTACAGTCAAGTGCCTAAAAGCTATCAGTTAGCGTTCTGGCAAAAAGCAGCAATGCCATTTTCTCTCATTGCATTGGTCGTGATTGCCTGTTCCTTTATTTTTGGACCATTACGACAACAGTCGATGGGATTTAGATTGGTGATTGCATTATTTGTTGGGTTGGGTTTTTATTACTTACAAGACTTTTTAGGATATGCCAGTCTGGTATACAGCCCATCGCCAGCGTGGTTTGTCTTTATACCAATTGTATTGATTTTTATTGCAGGCGGCTATTTACTGAATCGTGCTAAGTAAGATTTACAGAAGGATAAATAACCAACACGTATTCATCGGGTTCTGTCCTAGAGAATTGGTTGGAAATTAGGTAAAATCGATCTTATTTACAACTGGAAAGAGAAAACAAAATGACGGATGCAAAGGTTGATAAAATCCCCCATGTTTTAATTATTATGGATGGTGTGGGGCATCGGGAAGCGGTGGAAGACAATGCTTTTTTAGCAGCAAATACCCCGACTCTTGACTCAATGCGTGTTAAGCATCCGCATAGTTTAATTTCAGGTTCAGGTGAAGATGTTGGATTACCCGATGGCCAGATGGGTAACTCTGAAGTAGGACACATGAATTTGGGGGCTGGACGTGTCTTGTATCAGGATTTCACCCGCATTACCAAAGACATTCGCACAGGCGCATTTTTTGAACATGAAGTGTTGATAGATGCCGTGGAAAAAGCCAAAGCGATTCATAAGGCAGTTCATATTATTGGTTTATTGTCTGAGGGTGGAGTGCATTCTCACGAAGACCATATTGTCGCGATGTGTGAATTGGCATTGAAGCGTGGCGCGACAGTCTATTTACATGCTTTTTTAGATGGTCGAGATACCCCGCCAAAAAGTGCACAGCCGTCATTAGAAAAACTGGATGCGTTATTTGCGCAATATCCGAATCAAGGGCGTATTGCCACCATTATTGGTCGCTACTTTGCAATGGATCGGGATAATCGCTGGGACCGTGTGGAGCAAGCATATCGGTTGTTGACAGAAGGGGTGGCGGTACGTGTCGCAACAACAGCGCTAGATGGTTTGCAACAAGCCTATGCCGCTGAAGAAAGCGATGAATTTGTAAAAGCTACACGTATTGGTGAGATCAATGCTATCTCGGATGGCGACAGTGTGGTATTTATGAATTTCCGTGCAGATCGTGCCCGCGAACTGACCAGAGCATTTGTCGAAACTGATTTTCAGGGTTTCGAACGCAAGGTGGTTCCGCAGCTTTCTAAATATGTGATGCTCACACGCTACCAAGCCACGATTAATGCGCCAGTTGCTTATATGCCAGAAGCATTACATAACTCGATTGGTGAATATCTTTCTAACTTGGGTAAAACGCAACTTCGTATTGCTGAAACTGAAAAATATGCTCATGTTACGTTCTTCTTTAGTGGTGGGCGAGAAGATGAATACCCAGGTGAGAAACGCATTTTAATTCAATCTCCAAATGTGGCAACCTATGACTTACAGCCTGAAATGAGTGCCTATGAGGTCACTGATAAACTGGTCGAGGCAATCCAGTCAGGCGAATTTGACTTATTGGTTTGTAATTATGCCAATGGGGACATGGTTGGACATACAGGTGTATTTGATGCTGCGGTTAAAGCCGTTGAAGCTGTCGATACGTGTTTGGCACGCGTGTATGATGCAGTCATGGCACAGAAAGGTCATATGTTGGTGACCGCAGATCATGGTAATGTTGAACAAATGCAAGACTATGAAAGCGGACAAGTTCATACGCAACATACCACTGAGCTTGTACCCTTTATTTATGTTGGGCCAACACAGGCAGAAATTGCAGAAGGCGGTGTACTTGCAGATGTTGCCCCAACTTTACTGAGTTTAATGAATCTTGAAATTCCAGCAGAAATGCAGGGCAAGAACCTCATTACACTACAACCCTAAAAGGTGGATGGATGATTCAGAACATGAAGTATATTGTATGGTTGTCCTTGATATATCTCAGTTTGAATCATCCTGCCATGGCTGCAACGACGAATATTCAAGCAAAAAATCAACAAGAACAATCCGATTACGACGAAGAACGCACAGCGACACAGGAACAAGAAGTTCCTGTAGAGTCCATTCAAAAATTCGTACAGATTTACAGTATTGTAAAAGACAATTATGTCACTGAAAAATCAGACAATGATTTATTTGAACAATCGATTAAAGGTTTAGTTGGGGGATTGGATCGTTATTCACG
>JASGGM010000005.1:0-27187 GCA_047605045.1 Acinetobacter sp.
GCCTGATATAAAACAGGGGTACGTTGCGGGGAAGGTTCGCAAATATGAATACCAGGGACTTTAAAATATTGCCCTTCATGTTCAATGGGATGAACTTTAGTAGGGTCGGCGAAAATACCTTTTTTGCGGTCACGTAAAACCGCATCATTTTCCCAACTGCCTTCCCACAATTTATATAAAACTTCTAAATATTCATCGGCAATGTCATAGCGATTGTCATGATTTTCCTGCGTTTTTAAGCCAATATTTTTTGAACCACTTTCTAAATAGGACGTGACGATATTCCAGCCTACCCGACCTTTGGTTAAATGATCTAATGTGCTGATTCGGCGAGCAAAAGGATAGGGATGCTCAAAAGAGATCGATGTAGTGACACCAAAGCCCAGATTTTTGGTGACGGCGGCCATAGCTGGTACAATTTGTAAGGGGTCATTGACGGGCACTTGTACTGCACCTGTGAGTGCATCTTTGGCACTGTGACGATATACATCATAAATACCCAGAACATCGGCAATGAAAATGCCATCAAACACGCCACGTTCAAGAATCTGTGCCAAGTCGGTCCAATACTCTAAATCTTTATATTCAACAGAACGGTCTTGAGGATGTCGCCATAATCCAGGAGACTGATGGGCAATACAGTTCATCTCAAACGCATTAAAACTAATTCTTCTACTCAACTTTAAATTCTCCAAAATTGTTTTTCATTGAAAACTTATGATTAAAGATCTTTTTGCAAAACTAATGCCAACAAAAAAATTAAATAAAAACAATATATTGTATTTTTTGATATTTAAGTTGAACCGCAACGCCAGTCAAAGTTGTTGAATCGATGTTGCTCTATGAACACTCATTATTCAGTCGGTTGAAGTATTTCATTCGTATAACATCGGTTGTTCTGATCTTGTATTTTGAATAGAGCGCAAGAATTGGATTTTTCCCAGACGTTTTATTTGTTAATGTTTGACTTTAGCCAAAAGGTTTCGGTGCGTGGTCATGTCAAAGGATACGAACTATATTCGTATAGCAAAAGCAATTGAATATATTCATCAGAACTTTAAAGCTCAGCCCAGCTTAGCGGAGATTGCAGAACATGTTCATTTAAGCCAAACTCATTTTCAGCGGATTTTTACTGAATGGGCGGGGATTAGTCCCAAAAAATTTCTACAATACATTAGTCTGGAACATGCCAAATCAATTTTAAAAAATAACAAAGACAACCGTCTATTCGATGCAACATTCGATACAGGGTTTTCGAGTTCCAGTCGTTTGCATGATTTATTCATACACATAGAAGGTATGACACCTGCGGAATATAAAAATGGTGGAAAATCATTGCAAATTAATTATAGTTTTTCAGACACCATATTTGGCTCAATCATTGTCGCTTCAACGGCCAAAGGCATTTGTTATATGGCATTTACCGAGAATTTTGAAAATGCTGTGTTGCAATTGAAACGGCAGTTTCCAAATGCAGCATTTGTACAGCAAGTCGATACATTACAACAAAAAGCGATCAGTATTTTTCAGTTGGATCATCACGATTTATCCAACATTAAACTGCATTTGAAAGGCAGTGCCTTTCAACTCAAAGTCTGGGAAAGCTTACTTAAAATCCCGATGGGGCAACTGACGACATACGGCGAAATTGCACGAGATGTCGGCAATCACAAGGCTTCCCGTGCGGTGGGCACAGCTATAGGCAGTAATCCTGTGGCATTTCTTATTCCGTGTCATCGGGTGATTCAGTCGTCTGGATATTTTGGTGGTTACATGTGGGGTACAACGCGAAAAACAGCCATTATTGGTTGGGAAGGAGCAAAGACACATGCCGAAGAATAATCTTGAACAAGAAAATGTTCATCTTAACCTATTGCCCTACGACGGCACGGTTTTATATTTTGGACAAATTCTTCCACCACAGCATGCTACCCTATATTTCAATGAATTATTGAGTTCCATTGCATGGAAACACGATGAAGCGATTATCTACGGCAAACACATTACAACCAAACGTAAAGTGGCTTGGTATGGAGACCATCCATTTTCATATACATATTCGAAAACAACCAAACATGCCTTGGCTTGGAATCCAGTCTTACTTGAATTGAAAAAAATTGTAGAAGGTCATAGCCATGAAACGTTTAATTCCTGTTTGTTAAATCTTTATCATGATGGTGATGAAGGAATGGCATGGCATAGCGATGGAGAAACCGATTTAAGGAAAAATGGTGCAATTGCATCTTTGAGTTTTGGTGCTGAAAGAAAGTTTGCATTTAAGCATAAAACAACCAAAGAAAAGATTGAGCTTTTTCTCGCGCATGGCAGTTTATTACTGATGAAAGATACGACACAAACGTACTGGCTACATTGTTTACCCCCCAGTAAACGTATTACAAGCATGCGTATTAATTTAACCTTTCGCCAAATTGAACACTCAAGTAATTAAAACAGTCTAAAATGAATATTATATGGGGGAAATCCACCAAAGAATAAAAGGACAACGCCCTGTAGTGTACAGAACGTCGTCCTTACAAAGGATTGAATCAAAAATGGCTGAATCAAAATCTCCAACCTATATAGTATTGGGTGGCAGATCATACCGCACTGTTTATTGCAGGATTGGCAAGCAATATCACAATCAACTTTTCTTTTAATGCTTAGACCATATCACTGATTTTAGCCAAAATAATGACGCGATTTTCTATTTTATTGTAAATCTTCAGTTTGTGCTTTTGCATTACTCTGGTAAATACAAAACAGCGCAATGGCCAGTAATACCAATGCCAGCAAACGTGAATGATCCAATGTAATCACTTCATTACCAAACCAGCCAAAATGATCAATCAGTAAACTCATGAGCAACTGGCCACTAATCACGGCAACAGTTGTCGCAGCTGCACCTAGCCGAGGCATCGCAAAAACAATGACTAACATATAGGCAACGCCAAAAAAAGCGCCGATTAATTGCCAACGAGGTGCTGTAAAAAGATTTAAAGCATGCGGTGGTTCAAAAAAGAAGGCCAGTAAAAAGCTGATCATTGCACCTACGGTAAACGTGAGCCATGAACTTTCGAGAACACCGACGTTTGCGCCAAGTCGTCCATTGATTGAAGATTGAGCAGAGAGTACAGCACCCCCGAATATCACCACCAATAGCATTATGATATAGATCATACGGTTCTCCTTAATGAATAAGCCAAAGGGCAGCTAAAATCGCAATTAAAGCAAAGATGCGGTATTTATCGATGGCACGTTTTTTACTGCCTAGAATGCCCCAGTGGTCGATGATGAGGCTGGTTGCAACCTGTCCAAACAAAATACCAACCATGGTCAGCCCTACCCCAATATGTGGGGTCGCAATGGTTAGCGCGACCACATAGACTGGGCCAAGAATACCCCCTGTCAATTGCCAACGTGGCTGGCTAAACAGAGCGGCCAAACGTGGCCGTCCAAAAATCAGACCAAAACTCAGCAACAGTGAACCAATCGCAAAAATACCAAGTGTTGCCCAAAGATGACCTATTTCTTGACCCAGTGGGCCAAGTAAACCTGCTTCGACGGAAAGACCCATACCTCCGAGTACGACAACTGGAAAAATCCATAACTGTTTCATACATTTTCCCGTTAAAAAGTAATCGTGAATTGTATAAAAATGCATTAATTGCCACAATACGATAGATTTTCAAAATATAATTGCGAAAATAGCAATAATGTAGATATTTTCAACCTAACTGCCCACTGAAAAGCAAGATTTTTGAACAAGAGATTTTCAACTTAACTGACCAGTAATTTCCACTAAAATGACCAAAAGCTATAAGTCACTTAAGAAATTGATTTCTACATAGTTTAGATAAATTATTTATGGCAACAATGATTTTGCATCAATTTCTAAGAAACTTGCTATTAAATATAGCTTTGATACAGTTATATTAACTTCACCTCTTTCAATTCGCCCTAAATAGCTTCGATCGATTCCACACATCAATGCTAAACTTTCTTGGCTAATTTTTTTGTCATCTCTAAAGTTGCGTATTGACTGCCCTATAGATTTTGCTAAATCTGTCATGAAAATTTAATTGTTCAAAAAACAGAACTATTAAATTTTGATGCTTATAGTTCCACGGCTTATAATCCTCAATTAAATATTTAGGACTACGTCATGCCACAATTCATTCTCCCTTTTTATAAAGAATTCTTTTTAATGATTGAAAAAAATGAAATTTTTCAGTGGGAAGCAAAAAAGATCATAGATGAAATTGTAGATAATAAAATAGTAGCTTCTTCTATGAAGCAAAAAGTCTATAGAGGTATTACCATTTTAGTTCATTGTGGTTATCTTACGAGAGAGATAAATCCCAAAAACAAAAGAACTTTTCTCTATACTGAAACCATGAAATCTAAAAAGTATAGGGAAGTCAAAATTAATGAAAAAATGAAAATTCTTTTTAATACAAAATTATCAGACGTAATTGAAAAAATTGACAGTAAAAATTCAGAGCTTTTTTTTATAGAGAAAATAATCAATGAGCATCCATTTACAAAAAGTATGCTTGAAAATATTTGTACTACTGAATCAGATAACCTTAGAACATTAAATGTACATAAAAATGTATTATCTAAATTAATAGATAGATTAGGTACCGAACGAAATTAGAAAAGACTCCTTTATGTTAGGAGTCTTGGAATAACTTATTTTATTGTCGATAATTTCTTCACGACTTCCTCACCAACTTCACGTGGTGACTGAGGGTTTTGCCCTGTGATAATACGATCATCAACTACCACAAATGATGTAAATGGTAAGAATCCTTCAGAATATTTAGCCCCTTTGGACTTCAACTGATCTTCAAGTGAAAACGGAACTTGTTTTTTCATACCAGAAAGCACTTCTTCACGATTTGAAAATCCTGTCACTTTACGATTTGCAATCAAAGGTTGTCCTTGCTCATCTTTCAATGCAAGTACCCCTGCCACACCATGACATACCGCAGACACTACGCCACCTTGACGATAAATTTGCTCAGCAAGCGCAGTCAACTCAGGGTTGTTTGGAAAATCCCACATCACACCATGGCCACCTGTAAAATAAATCGCTTTATAATCAGAAGCTTTTACATCAGTTGGCTTCAATGTGTTATTTAAACGACTCATAAAAGCAGGATCGGCCAAATGCGCACGAGCATCTTTATCCATATAAATCCATTTTTGGCTACGCTCATCTAAAGGAATAGCACCGCCATTTGGACTGACAAAATCCATGTCATAACCGGCTTTACGTGCTACATCATAAAAATGAGTGAGTTCTGTTACCCATAAACCAGTTGTATCTTTACGTGTTGGATATTTGGAGTGATTGGTCATCACCACCAAAATTTTGCCTTTATTTTGAGCTGATATATTTGGCATAGCCGTACTCATATTATTGTCTGCAAAAGCCAATTGCATGGTTAATATTGCTGCGAATATAACCAAGATTTGTTGAATAAAACGCTGTTGAATAAACCATACCTTTAACATAACACTGCTCTGTTAATGATTTCATTATAAGAATAAGCTTAAAGCTAGGTTTAAGGTCAAGTGTATTTTTTATTCTTTTTAATTAATTTCAAACATCCTTGTTTTGCATATAAAAAATTCTATCCTGACAATTGCTATGCTTTTCCATCGATATTATCTTTTTCAGGTTCAATCAAATAAATATCCATTAAACGCTGCGCATTTTCAGTACACGTCATATCATTTGGTTTATTTTGAATCGAATCGATCAGGGTTAATAAATTTTTCTTATTTGTCGAAAGCAACTTTTGCATCTGAATAATGTCTTTAACTTTTTCATTTAAGGTGTTGATCAATTTGTCATGATCCCAACGATCTACGCTGGAAGGCATCATCAATTTGATTTCTTCTAAGGTAAAACCCACCTGTTGAGCTTGTTTGATCAAAAGTAATTGCTGTAAATCATTTTTGCTGTATTTCCGATAGCCATTTGCTAGACGCAATGGTTTAGGCAACAACTTGATTTGTTCATAATAACGAATTGTTGGTGAATTTAGACCACTCAATTTGGAAAGTTCACTGATATTCATATAACGCACCTCATTACTTTAAAGTTTACTTTAATCTTATTCTGAATACATTTCAATCAAAATCCATAGAACTCGATCTGGCATACGACTTTATTCAAATGTATAAAATAAATTCAAAACACCCTATTGACCTTAAAGTTAACTTTAAACGTAGCATAAGCTCAACGTTTAATCTGAGCACAAAATGATGTCCTCTTTATTCAACATAAAACAATCTTCTCAAATCCTCGTCATGAGCTTAGCTTTATCAAACTCAGCTTTTGCAACGGATTTAGTACCAACATTTCAGTTTGCAAGCAATTCACATTCTCCAAAGGGTACGGTTATGCAAAATAAAACCAATACAACAAGTACAAATATAGTCATTGCGGATGAACCAAAGACACAATATCCGAATGCCAAAGAATTTGTGGAAGTTGAATTTGGGCCCCATAAAGCACTGGTACCTAAAGATGGTTTTTATGACCGCTTTCATATGCAACCCAATTTAGATGAAGTGGCTAAAGATCCTTTGGTGGGAAATGTAGACTTCTTTAGAAAAATACCGAAACAATTAGTGGAAACACGTGCAGGTAAAGTGTGGTCACCCAACTACTATTATAAAACCAGTAATGTTCAATTGTTGATGCTTGCGCCTTTGGACAAATTAAAAGCCAAATTGCCTGCTCAAGTGGAACCACTTAGCCCAATTCATGGCTATGGTTTGGTTTCATTAACTTTTTTTGCATATGATATTTGTGATAATGATCCCTATGATGAAGTATCCGTTGCCATCGTAGTACGTCGTCCAAATGCAAAAGGATCAAATTTATCTGAGTTGATGAGTTCTATTCGTAATCGTGACTATTATGGTTATGTGCTTGCTTTACCTGTAGATACTGAAATTGCACACGTTCGTGGCGTTTATGGTTATGGTTTACCGAAATGGTTAACAGCAATTGATCTCAAAATCGATGATCAAGTTCAAGCTCATCTTTATGATACCAAAGGCAATATTGATATCAGTTTATCTGCACCAACACCAAAACTAAAAACTGTAAAAAATGAATCTCGCCAAGAAAAGAAAACCATGCTCAATCAAGTGGATGGAACTTGGTATAGTTCTTACGTTCAAGCAAACAACCAAACTTTTGCGCAAAAGTTTTTCCCAAAACATGTGGAGTTAAAACGCTATGGTGGTCCAGTGAGCCAATTATTAGATCAATTGGGTGCAAAGAAAATCTTGCGTATGGATGTAATTAAAGATGCTCAATTGGCTTTACATATGCCAACGCCGATTGATGAATGGAATAAATAATTTCGGCTTTAAAAGCGTGATATATCTAGTCACGCTTTTAATTTTCATGTAAAAATCAAAAAAGTGCTTAGTGAACAGTTTTGATTAAGATAACCCAATTGCTCTAGTAACCCTCTGTAGTTTTTTTAATTCTAAAGAAGTCATCCAATTGCCTTTTTCAGTTAATCTCTCCCATATGACGATATCCGATTGTACACTCGCTAATATCCATGCGTTTGGGCTATGATCTGATTTCCTAATTACTTTAAATCCCATATGGATGGCTGCACAAATAAATGCGCCATTTGATACATATGTATCATCAAATCTATTTAAAGCACGTTGGTATTTTTCAACACTATGCTTTGTTCCATAACTGCCAATTCTGTAACGATTAACATTAATTTTCTTGAGATGCTGTAAATACAAACAACATCTTTGACATTCATCAAGAGCATTTTTTAATGATTCTCTATCCTTAATAAAGCTTTGGATATATTCATCTTTCGTGTTTTTAAAAGTAAATTTTTTATAAAAATATTCAGAATATGAATCCAAATGACCAAAACCATTATAATTTAAAAGAGGTTCTTGTAACATTACTCTTTCAATATCTTCTAAGGTTATTAAGTAATCTATATTTTGTTGAAGGTACGGTATTGCTAATGCCCATGGCTTATTAATTTCCTTTAAAGAAATCGAATCAAGAGCATCTATTTGATTACAAGCTTGTTTGGTTTTAACTAGTTCTTTCGCACGTTTTTTTGCACGTTGAACAGATAATCCAGATGGAAAAACTAAATTTTGCATATCGTATGCCTTATAGTTTGCCATTTTTATTGTGCAGTCCACATCACCCTTAATGGCGTACAATAAGGATATTCGAATCATTTTATGGAAAGATACATTATCACAGGGGGATATTTGCCAACTCAACTAAGTTTAAATTGAGTGGTGGACTGACTAGCATAGTATTGATGCCTAATTAAAATATTATTATTCTTTGTATAAGTCAATTTATTAACTCAAAATAAAATATATTCGTATAAAATCAAAGAGTGCCATTAAACACTCTTTGATTTTTTAAATATCATTTAAGTACTACTTTGCATAGCCTTACGATACTGCTTGGTTCGTTTCATCATTGCACACTGCTGTAAAATCAACGCCCAAAGTGGAGAAATTCGTGCATTTGTTGCTTTGCCTTGACTCAATTTTTTCAACTGATATTTTACTGTAGACATATTGGCAACTGATGCAAGTGCTTTATTTTTCCATTGAATTGGCTTCAACTCTGCCGCATCGTTTTTACCCGATTTCCAAGCATTCGGTAAATCAGGTTCGAGTGCGAGAGCTGTCCCAATTCCGACCATTTCCACACCGCTTGCAACTACATTTTCAGCCACTTCTTTACGTCGAATGCCTCCCGTAACCATGATCGGCATTTTGGCAATTTTGCGGATTTCAGTGGCAAATTCGAGGAAATACGCTTCACGTGCTAATGTTCTTCCATCACGTGCTTGACCTTGCATGGCCGGCGCTTCATAGCTACCACCAGATAATTCAACCAAATCTACAGATAGTTCATTGAGCATCTGAACGACTTGTTTGGCATCATCGGCACTAAATCCGCCTCGTTGAAAATCTGCTGAGTTTAATTTGACTGCAACCGCAAATTGTTTAGATACGACTAAACGAACTGCTTTCACAATTTCAATCAAAAAACGTGCTCGATTTTCCAAAGAACCGCCCCATTGGTCTTTACGTTGATTACTCAATGGTGATAAAAATTGACTCAATAAATAACCATGTGCTGCATGGATTTCCACACCTGTAAATCCCGCTTGTTCCGCAAGTTCAGCAGTATGCGCAAAACGATAAATAACTTCTTCAATCATCGCTTGTGTCATTTCAATCGGGGTATCAAACTTATCTGACATTTTACCTAAATCTAATGGAATAGCTGATGGTGCCCATGTTGCTTGCCCCAAATTTGATTGCATTTGGCGACCAGGATGATTGATCTGCATCCAAAATTGTGCTCCTTTTGAACGCCCGATTTTCGCCCATTTTTTAAAAGCATCTAAATGTGAATCATTTTCTAAAACAACGCCACCCGGTCCTGTCATCGCGCGGTAATCCACCATGACATTTCCTGTAATAATTAGACCGACACCACCATCCGCCCATGACTGATAAAGCTTAAATAATGCGGATGATGGCGCATAATGTTGATCTGCCATATTTTCTTCCATCGCTGCTTTTGCAAGGCGGTTGGAGATACTGATGCCGTTTGGTAGAGCCAATGTTTCAAAGATGTTCATAAGTTAGACCTCATGGTTTATGAACATACGATATCCTTAAAGTAAACTTTAATGTCAATACATCATCAAAAAATATTTTTAAATAAAAAAAGAGCAACCCATTGAGTTGCTCTTTTCATTGAAATATTTACTTATTAACTTTGAATAAACGCCAACAAATCAGGATTAATGACATCTGCATTCACAGTTAACATGCCATGTGAATAGCCTGAATATACTTTCAAAGTCCCATTTTGAACCAATTCAGCAGATAACTTTCCAGAAATCTCAAATGGAACAACTTGGTCATCATCACCATGCATAACCAATACTGGTACTGAAATCTTTTTCAAATCTTCAGTAAAATCAGTCTGAGAAAATGCCACAATCCCATCGTAATGCGCTTTTGCGCCACCCATCATACCTTGACGCCACCAGTTTTGAATGACAGGTTCTGATGGTTTTGCATTTGGACGGTTAAATCCATAGAAAGGACCTTCAGGCACTGCACGATAAAATTCAGCACGGTTGTTAAACAATTGATTTTGGAAATCATCAAAGACTGCTTTCGGTAAGCCATTTGGATTTTTTTCTGTTTTAACCATCAAAGGTGGCACAGAGCTTACCAATACAGCTTTTGACACATGGGCTTCACCATGTTTAGCAATATAATGCGCCACTTCACCACCACCAGTTGAGTGACCAATATGTACCGCTTTATCAATGCCTAAATGTTTCACTACAGCAGCGACATCATCCGCATAATGATCCATATCGTGCCCATCCCACACTTGAGATGAGCGACCATGTCCACGACGATCATGTGCAACAACACGATATCCTTTGCCTAGAAAATATAATAATTGTGCATCCCAATCATCTGAACTGAGTGGCCAACCATGATGGAAGAATAATACTTCCGCATCACGTGGTCCCCAATCTTTATAGAAAATTTCCACACCGTCATTTGTCTTTACATAGCTCATAATGTGACTCCTTAATAACCGTTTAGTTGAGTTGAACAATGATTTCTTTTTTTCTCAACCATCATCCTAAGCTTAAAGTACACTTTAGAGTCAATAGAAATTGCTTAGTTAACCCGAATCGCGGATAAGAATTGACTTGAAAAAGCTTGTGAAAGAGCTATATGTATTCGAAATCCAACATTTACCAGTATATCTTCAATTCTAAAAAGTAATTTAGATCAGAGACCTATATCCCCAAATTGTTAGGATGTCCAAGCTAAAAAGGACCTAATTGATATTTCGATACATGAAAATATTCGTGGACAAAATTACTATCAGGGAGAAGTATGATGAGTTTTTCAATTATTTCTGAAAAATTAAGGCAACTCAAATTAATTGGTATGCTAAAAGCATTTGAAACTCAGCAACATACGACTTTGTATGATGGGATGGCTTTTGAAGAAAGGTTAGGATTAATGTTAACAGATGAAATTAACTTTAAGGAAAATAAGAGATTAACAAGATTATTAAAATCAGCAAAGCTAAAATATCCCAATGCCTGCTATGAAGAAATTAATTTTAGTCCTAAGAGGGGGATAGATCGCCAATTAATTGCAAATCTTTCTACATGCAATTGGATTAATAATAATCACAATTTATTCCTAACTGGTGCTACAGGCTGTGGTAAAACTTGGTTAGCCTCTGCTTTTGGTAATTTGGCAGCAAGAAATGGATTCAGTGTAATTTATAAACGTGTACCAACGTTATTTGAATCGTTGGAAATTGCCCATGCAGATGGAAGTTTACCTCGAGTTAGATTGCAATTAAGCAAATGCGATGTCTTAATTCTTGACGATTGGGGGCTAACCCCATTGAACCAAACTGCACGACATGATTTATTGGAAATAATTGAACATAGACTGCATCATGGTGCAGTTATTATAACATCCCAATTACCAATAAAAGAGTGGCATAGTTATATTGGTGATCCCACAATTGCAGATGCAATTCTTGATCGAATCATTCATAAATCTCATCAATTAAATCTCAAAGGTGAATCACTAAGAAAGATACTTAATGATAAAAAATTAAGTAGCCAATCTAGCTAAATCTAGGTTTAAATATTTGTGGTCCATTTGATAAAAACAACTGGTCAGTTAGAGTGAAATTTACTGGTCAGTTGTATGAGAATATCCAATATGATTGTTCTATATTCATCAGGGTAGATATTAAAATGCAATTACAAGCGTTACGTTATTTTATTATGGTGGCGAATACAGGCAGTTTTGTCGCAACAGCCAAGTATTTTCAGGTGCCGCCATCTTCTGTTTCCCGATTTATTTCTGCATTAGAAAAAGAGGTCGGACAGCAGCTTTTCTATCGAAATACCCGTTCTGTAAAATTAACTGATATTGGTGAAAGCTATTTTATTCAAATTCGTGATGTATTAGATCAACTTGATTTTGCCAATGAGCAAATTACAGGGAAAAACTCTGAAATAAAAGGACTGGTACGCATCAATGCCCCAGTTGCACTTGGACGGCTGCATATCGTGCAGATGGTTTCCAGACTGATGACGCTTTATCCACAGTTGTCGGTGGAGCTTGTCCTGACCGATACATTTATTGACCCTGTGCAGGACGGAATTGATATTGTCATGCGAGTTGGTGTATTACAAGATTCCGCGTTGGTTGCCAGAAAAGTCTGTGACCAGAACTATGTTTTATGTGCCAGTCCTTCGTATATTGCGCGAGCAGGTATGCCCACTTGTCCAGAAGATCTCGAAAACCATGCCTGTTTAGTCTACAAAGGTATGATGGGGATTCAGAAATGGTATTTTCGTAAGGCCAGTCAGACGACTATTGTCCAGCCACAGGGTCAGTTAAAAAGTAACAATGCTGAAGTACTGGTACAAGCTGCGCTTGAAGGAAAGGGGATCGTACTGTTTCCGACATGGATTTTTCAGCAGAAAAGTTTTAAACATAACAAATTACAAGCTTTGTTGACGGACTGGACGGCAGGTGTAGACCCACATCCAATTGAAATTCATCTGGTTTCTCCAGAAAATAGAATCCGTTCGTTAAAGGTTAGAACCGTTATTGACTTTATTTTACAGGAAATTGGTCATCCACCGTATTGGGATAATCTATAAAAGATAAAAATGGACTCATAGGGTGTAGGAATAAATTAGTTATCCGAACTTCTAACGCCTTCATCTAAAAAATTATGACACTTCCCTAGAAAACAATATCTGCATATTCAGAAAAACAATTTAAGAAATATATAAATCTCTTAATCATCTTTATTTTATATACATCGGTATGTCGTTTGTCCAATGCTGTGGGTTATGGCGCACAAAGGGACTATATTCGGGTGCATGCGGCTTTAAAGTTTTGTCATCATTAAAATCCTCTTCTTTATTGAAGGGAATAATAGGCCATTCGTCGATGTTGATGAGCTTGTTTTCAAAGTCTCTTACTTTTTGATTAAGACGTTGCTGCTGTTTATCTTTCTCGATCCCATTAAGACCACCGCGTACACCATGTATAAGGTAAGGTTCTAACATGGTGTAACCGATATAATGTAGCGCATGTATGGGTGGCCATAACATTAAACGCATATCCCCATCTCGTCCGTTATAAGCACACGCATTTGCAGATGCTCCAGCTGATACGGCGAGTAAGGCACGTTTACCTTTCATAACCCCATTTTCATGTCGACGTTTACTGTCATATATTCCTCCATAAATAAATACTCGATCCATCCATCCTTTGAGTATTGCAGGCATGCCAAACCACCAAAAAGGAAAATGAAGCAGTAGAAGGTCAGCGCTCTTCAATAATTCAATATGTTTGGTAATATCATGGGGTAACTTATGTATGTTCCAGTGATACCGTTGTTCACGTAATGCATCAAACTTTTGGAATCCCTGCATGTCAGGATAAAACTTCTTTCCTTCACGTGGTTCAAAGTTTTCACTATACAAATTAATGGATTGAACAAGATAACCTTGTTTTTTAAATATGCCAGCAGCTTTTGATGCAAGATAGCTGGTAAATGAGTCCTTTTCGGGATGAGCAGTAATAATTAATACGTTCATTATAATTTTCCATAATTCATGTTGAATGCCATCGTATTTGCTTTCAACGCTACATTCAATTAGGCACTTTAAGGTAACCAGAATAGATGACATATCCAGGAAATGTGTACTCAAAAAAATGCTCAGCTCGTGATGCATTGGCATTAATATCGGGAAAATGGGTCATGCTTATCCTGCCTGCTTTAGCAGAGCGGCCGATGCGTAATGGAGAGCTTATGAAAAAAATTGAGGGTATTTCGCAAAAGGTGCTTACACAGACCTTAAGACAGCTTGAAAGACATGGTCTAGTAGCTAGAATCGATTATGGTGGCAAACCTGCATGTGTGGAATATCGTTTAACTGCGGTTGCGGATTCACTTGTGAACACCCTTATTGTTCTTGATCGCTGGGCTGAGATAAATTTTCCTGAACTTGATACAGCGAGAATGAAATACGATCAAAAAAATGGTAAACCTTCCACGGGAATTCAAAAATGAAACCAAACTTAATGGTGCAGATATTGCTACATAATGATTTATTTTAAGTCACGGGTTTTATGGTTTTAATTTTGAATATTTCTGGGTTTATTCAATTTTTATAAGTATTTACATAATCAGTGGTAATTCATCTCAAACTTTTTTAATATGCCATCTTCGTCATAATAAAGTGTAAGATTTGAAGCATTTTTTAACTCGGTAATCTGTTTGGGATCACAATTAAATTGTGCTGCAAATATGCGGGTGGGGGTATTCGGTGGTGAAGTTCTAAGTTCTTTGTTATAAAAACGAATCCAGTTATAACTTGCCCAAGTGAGTAATATGCCGCCTAAAATTAAAATAATCATCGCAATATTTGTAATATTGAAATGTGTCATTTGACTTTTGTCTTGCAACACATAGCTATAAATATTATCTAGCCCAAACCACCATAATAGAAGCGTGATGAATGGCATAAATAAGGCCATAAACAATAGCCACCCGACGGCTTGTAAAGCATAGTTTACACTTTGGTTCTTAACATATTCAGGACGATCAATATATTCAGGAAGATCCAATAATGTTTCATCTTCAATAATGATATTGGCTGTATTGATTTCTATTTTTTGTAGTGAATTACTCATGATGATCTCCTCTAAACCCACGATCTGGACTAATCCATCTGGCCCGTTTTTTAGGTTGAAATAATGTCTTTGGTACAGCGAAAAAGGTTGTTAATGTCGTTAATAACCAAAAGAACATGGGATACCAAATGACCCAAAAATAATTCCGAACGAAACGCTTCGAGCCATCATATCGTTTATCAATCCATAAACTAACCAGAAACTGAATTAAGCAGGTGAAACCCAGCATTGCACCATACCATTGTGGTAATAACGATTTGATATACAATGATTCTGGTAGTGGAAAGAGCAGTCCGATAAAAAACAGAATAAAAATAAAGACAATGACATATGCCCAAATAATACTAATTAAATTTTCTAAAACGACAGGCCACATACGTCTTAAACGCCATTTTATAATTTTGGGCAGATATTCCCTGAGTACTTCAATACCGCCTTGCGCCCAACGCAAACGTTGCTTCCAAAGACCCGTGAACGTCTCTGGCATATAAATATAGCAAAGTGCTTGGGGAATATATTGAATGTCCCAATGGTCAAATTGTAGCTTCCATGAAATATCAATATCTTCAGTGATTTTATCATCTGACCAGAAGCCTACACGTGATAAAGCAGTTTTTCTAAAACCGACAATCACACCAGACACTGTAAAAATTCGTCCATATGTGCGTTGTGCACGTTTAATGAGTCCAATAATAGACGAAAATTCACCAACCTGTAATTTTCCTAAGATACTTGACCGATTCAAAATACGAGGGTTTCCCGTGACTGCACCAACACGCGGATATTTTGTTAAATGTGCCATCATCCACAATGCGGCATGTGGATGTAAAAGTGCATCACCATCAATACACACTAAATATTCATATTGACTGACCAATGTGCCAGACCGTAATGCGATGGCTTTGCCTTGATTCGATGCTAAATGTACCACGCGCAAACGTGCATACGCTTTCTCTAACTTATCAAGTATCTCCCCTGTACGATCAGAGCTGCCATCGTTCACCGCAATGACTTCAAATTCAGGATATTGTGTTTGTAATGCGTATTTAATGGTTTGGTCAATCTGCGCTTCTTCATTGAAACAAGGAATAATAATGCTACACCCTTGTTTACTTGGCTCAGGTAATTGCGGTTTGGGATACTCTCGTTTGAAAAAGAACCATAAGCCACCAATAATCCAAACCCAAGCCATGCAAAGTGGATAAAAAAATGCAAAACCAAATAAAATATCGATCCAATTCATTGATGTTTCTCTACATATGACTTAAATCTAAATGGATTCTCATAGCTTAAAGGGCTGTCATTTAAACTTAAGGGATCATAAAGATAGTTTTGAACGTTTTGACTATTCTTGAGTCGATAATGGTCAACGCCAATATTCTGAATTCCAGCTTGTTGCAATAAAATCATCATTTGCTGTGTTTGCTTTAAATCTTTTTGGGTGGATGACTCATTTAAATCAAAACTAATTGCTAAGTTTTGTTTTGAGTTTGCATCCAAAGCATTTAATTGTTGCAGAAGTTGCTGCTGCGCTATTTTTTGTAGGGGCATCTGTAGCGTTAAGTGTGCAAAATCAACATACTGCAACATTGTCTTTAACAGTAAACCAATGTGTATTGTGTTATTTGCATTTAGATTTTGATGTACACTCAGTTTAAATGAGTTGCTCACATTCGAATATTGTTGTGCTGCTTTTTTAATATTCGCAATACGTTTTAATTCTTCTAACCATTGTGACTTAAGCGGTTCTTGCTGGGGGTATTCCCACAGTTTTTGAAAGCGCTGACCTAAATCAAATTGTACGCCAGCCACACCTGTATTGTTTTTCATCATATCTAGCACAAGCCCTTGTAGAACGTCAGGTTGCGCATCAAACAAAAATGGAAAATTCACAAACACATGGCTGGCAATACGGGTTTGTGCCTGCCAAACAAAACGATTGAGTACATCTTTTTTAACGGGCAGATAATGATTCGGAAAATATGCTTTCCATTGATGCTGATCATATGTGACAGCATCGACGAAAACACGCTGTACGGACAGCGCTTTTATACGTTCGAGCAATACTCCCAATTGTTGTTCTTCTTTCGCCATCGATAAAGTGGTTAAATCAGTCAAATCCAGACCAACTGCATGACGAATTTGAGTCGTCGATTGCTCAGGATATTGAACCAGACTGAAAAGCTCCTGACGGATATCCTCACTTTCTGGGTTATTGGTGATTAACAACCGTTTTAAGGTCCCATCATAAATATTGTTGATTCCTGAACGGCCTAAACTAAAAGAAAGTGGTAAACCCACATTTTTGGCAATATGTTCAACTTCTGGGCTCACTGCGCCATATGGCCAAATAATAGCCTGTATGTTTACACCTAACTGGCGTTCCAGAATCTGCTTGGAACTCGTTAAATCATGCGCAATTCTTTTTTCAAACTCCTGATCGGTTTCATAACGCTGTAGTGATTTAAAATATTGTCGTGTAATGGCAGCAGGTTCTTCATTGCCTTGCGGGTTTGCTAAAATACCTTGGTGTAATGCGTCCGAGTGGCTGGTAAATTCAACCAGACCCGACTGTTGCATTTCACGCATCTGGGCCCATGTCATAAAATTGCCTTGACCATAGGCTTTGGTGCCGCCGTCATTTTTACCATCTGTCCAACTGGTTACAATGGCAAACACCGCAGGCAATTGATATTGCTTCAGCAATGGGTAGACATGTGTATAACCACTTAAAGTACCATCGTCAAAACTCAGAAGAATGGCATTCTTCGGTAATTTTATTTTGCCAGCGCGTGCATCCGAAATTTGTTTTAATGTGACAGGATGCCAGTCAGAATGACTCAACCAATCAAAAAATTTAGCCAGATTCTGGGTGTTAATGGCATATACATCTCGATCGCCTTGTTTCAAGACATCATCTCGAACATCATGAAAGTTTAATGCGATCGATTCATTCTCTTTTAAGTTGGACTGAACGACTTGTGCATGACTCAAAGAAGTAATGCCAATGAATGGACTTCCTAATACACTAGACAGCAATACAGGTAATAAATGTCTCATTAAAAAACACCCTGAAAACCGAATAAACCGTACACACGCTTTTCATGCTGCCCATCGTATGGATGGCTTGAAACACCGATGCCATAATTCAATTGCCATGTACGTGAAAGAGACCACAGGTGTGTGTACTGTACATTCCAGGTTGCTTTTGTCGCATAATCGTGTTGATGATAGAAGCCGACACCCGCTTCAAAATGTTGAACAAAGTCTCGATCGTATTTACGCCAAGTAACCCAATCATGTGCGATGGTGATATCTGAGCCATAATGCGTTTTTGGACTAAAATAGTTCACATCTTGCCGACTATTTTTTGCAAAATAATTTGAAATTGTTGCTTGTGTTAGATGGTGCGCACTTGAGAATAAACGTTGCGTGTAATTGAGTACCCATTCATTTTGCTGATTCCCATCAGAAATATCGGTGAGTGTATAACCAAAGTTAATTTTCTTTGACTCATTTTTTTGCCAGCGCAGATTTGCAGAATATTGCTGTCCATGTTTGTTTGCGTCAATTGCCTGTAATGCAATGGGTGCTTGAGAATTAAAGCCTAAACCATAGTTCCAATGATCATTTAGCCATTGTGACCAATGAACATCTATGCCTGTTTGTGCTTGACGCTTATTTTGCGTTAAGGCGACACTGAAATCTTTGCGTTTAGATGCCCACTCAAGGCCTAAACCATAGCGTTGATCACGTAGAGTTCCATAGTTATATTCACCTGTACGGTCTTGATGTACAGCAAAAATACGATAATTATCGTTGAACCATGGTGAGTTAATGCGTAATTCAGCATTACGATCTCGTGTTCCTTTCAAAGATTGACTCACCTGATCGGTTCGGCTATGTCCAAAGTCAGTTTGGTACGAGACACTGGCGTGGGATCGATCGTACCATTCTCTTCGGCTGCTAATGACACTGGAATCTTGTGGATAATTATGAATTAAACGATTTAGCTGCTCGTGCCATGTTTGAATATCGCCTAAGGCCTGATAGGTTTGTGCTGTATTAATTCGGGTTGCTTTGTCGACAGGCGTAATGTTATCTAACCGAGCAAGCGTCTGTTGTGCAGCAAGTGGTTGTTCACGCCAACGTAAAATAGTAGCCAATGCCGTTAAGTACGCTGGATTATTTGGAGAATTTTTTAAAATGTCTCGGTAATATCGCTCAGCTTTTTCCAGAGAATTGGTATAGGCCAAATCCATTCCGATTAAACGAGTATATTCTTGACGATCACGCGCAGGTGTCCGATCCACACCAACGGCATCACTATAGCTATACAATGGAATTTTAGAATCAATGGCTTTTAATAACGCATTGGCCTGTTTATATTTTTCTTGTTCGATGTAAGAAAAATACAATCCAGAATATACCGACATATCCGAATAATTCTTTTCGTGCAGTAACGCGCGATACCATTGCTCTGCTTGTTCTGGTTGCTTTAAATTCAGGTAACTGTCTGCGACGGCCTGCCGAACATAGGCGGGCATTTGCATCATATTGATAGATAGTGAATCTTTTAATGCAATGACGTCTGCTGAACGCCCTCTAAATCTGAGTGCATACAAATAATCATAGTAAAAGCGTAAATATTCGCCACTGTTTTTCGCCAGTTGGTTGCCTTGCGTTGGCGCTGCTGCCAAAACTTCATCTAAATAGGAAAAGCTTGTTGCATCAGATTCACCCTGACCAGACAAATAATCATATCGGGAAATGGCATCTTTCACATTCTGGCTATATTGCCTCACAATCAATTCAGCCTTTAATTGTGGTTTTGTCGTGGCTAAGTTTGTTTGCGCTAAAATACGGGTTGCTTCTTTATAGCTTCCCATTGCTAAGAGTGCTTGCACATATTGTTCTTGTATTGCTGGCTTTTGGGGAGCCAAAACATAAGCAGCCTTTGCTGCATTTAAGCTTGCGATATCGTTCTGACTTAAACGATAAGCATAGGCCATTAGACTTAACTGATCTGCATTTAGCTGTGCGATTGGAAGGGCATTCAATTGCTGGTTGGCTTTGGCATATTGTTGTAATTCAGCCCATAAAACACCTTGTAGGAGTTTTAAATCATCACTTGGATGAATCATGTCAAATTGTTGTGCCAACAACAGTGCTTTATTAAACTGTTGATGATCGCGTAACGAACGAATAACAGACAAATATGCATAGTCTGGAAATTTTTTGACTTGTATATATGGGCTTAGAGTCTTTACATCCTCACGATTTAAGCTATTTTGCTGTGATGAAATAACCCAATAATCGGCTAAAACCTTCTGATCATTTGGATACTGCTTTAACAGTGATTCTAATTGTTTTAAACCTTCATGAACCTGACCCTGACGAACAAGCACAATAGACGCCTCTCGCAGTTGATTGACATCATAGGTTGCTGCAAAAATACAGGTCGGGACTAAAAGCGATAAAACAGAAGTACTTTTTATCAATAAATGTTTTGAACAAATTGGGATAAGCGATAAATTTTTCAAACTTACTCAAAATAATGTGAATTACATCACGTTATTTGATATATTTTTGACTTAAATGTCAACTCGCTTAGACAAAGTATTGTGAGGATCATTGCTATATCTACTTCAAAAGCTTTAGATTGATCTGAAAAAATTAACTTCAAATTTTAATTGTTTTTATTTAAATTTTTTATGTTAATGAAATATAAATGGATTTTTTTTAAATGTTTCAAATGATTTATCGTTAACTGTAGAATTGTAAAGAACTTGAATTCTGTTTAAGCCAATGTTTCTATAATTCGAATTATTCGTCTGTTCTCATGGCAAAGTTGATGAGCCCATAAAGAGGCATAAATTTATGAAATTTCACAATTTTAATTAAGGCGATGGTTGGAAATTATTAGAAGAATTATACTAAATAATAAATATTGTGATTTTTAGGGAGGAGGAGCACTCTTTTTCCTGTGAACTGAAAGAAATGAGAAAAAATGTTTTATTTTCTATGGGAAATTATTTGAAAAATATGAAAGTTATCAAACGGAAAAAATATTTAAGCTAAAACCTGATTG
Organism: Acinetobacter sp.; assembly: GCA_047605045.1. Lineage (GTDB taxonomy): Bacteria > Pseudomonadota > Gammaproteobacteria > Pseudomonadales > Moraxellaceae > Acinetobacter. The sequence goes on from JASGGM010000005.1 coordinate 20,924, forward strand.
AATAATTGAATATCTTTGTCCGCAGAAAATCGAAAAAGTTTCTTGTTCTAGATATGCAGTGGACGTTAATTAATACTTTTGCTATTGTTTTGTAGTATGTTCTATGCGCATTAAATAAGGATATTGATAAGTCATTGAATTAGGAGCGTAATCTAATATGATTAATACTTTTAAAGCGGCACATAAACTCGTCACAGGAATTAATTCTTCGCAACAACTTGGGTTTTATGCAAAGTCATTAAATATAAAAAAAGCTTTGGTTTTAACAGATCAAGGAATCTTAAAATCAGGAGTTTTAGAAGACTTACTTTGTCGATTAGATAATGAGAATATAGAGTATATTATTTACTCAGATATATCCCCAGAACCAGAGGTTGCAGTAGTTGAACAATGTAAAAAATCAATTGAACAAACTTTGTTTGATGGTGTCATTGCAGTAGGAGGTGGAAGTGTAATTGATACTGCAAAATGTATTGCCGTGTATGCCAATATATCTTGTCCATTAGAAACGTTATTTGGTGAGAATAAAATTATTAGTAAAGGATTGCCCTTGTTAGTTTTGCCTACGACAGCAGGCACGGGTTCTGAGGTGACAAATATAGCAATTCTTTCCGATACCGAAAATCAGGTAAAAAAAGCATTGTGAGTGATTATTTATTACCAGATATCGCGATCATTGCACCAGAATTAACAATGAGCTGCCCACCACATATTACCGCAGCAAGTGGTGTTGACGCTTTAGTTCATGCAATAGAATCATTTATTTCAATTAATGCATCTCCCCTAACAGATGCATTGGCAATACAAGCCATGAAATTAATCATTAATGCTTTACCAAAAGCATTCGCAAATCCAAAAGATATTAAAGCCCGTGAAGCTATGTCTAATGGCAGTTTAATGGCCGGCTTAGCTTTTGGCAATGCTGGCGTTGGTGCAGTTCATGCCTTAGCTTACCCACTTGGTGGAAGATATCATATAGCGCATGGTGTAAGTAACGCTCTACTTTTACCATTTGTTATGGAATATAACAAAATAGCATGCTTAGAAAAAATGAGAGATATAGCAGAATTATTCTCAGAACCAACAGCGGGATTAAATCTAGTACAAATTTCTGATTTAGTCATTTCTCGCTTACATACTTTGTGTCGAATGGTCAACATTCCGAAAGGTTTGCAAAGTTTTAATATTCCCAAATCGGTTATTCCAGAACTTGCACTAGAAGCGAGTAAAATAGAGCGGCTATTAAGAAATAATCCACGACAGCTTTCGGTTAAGGAAATTGAAGAAATTTATTATGCTGCTTATGATGCCTAGAGACTTTGTTGCACAAAGATTTAAGGATCAGGCTGACCCTAATTGACTCAAATTTAGGATACGACTTGACGGTACTTTCAATTGATGTGCTTTCAACCAGTCATACAGTTGCTGCATGATCGGTTGACTGTCCTGTTGCCTTCGCTATCTTCGTTATTTTACTTACAGTCTAGAAAATAATGATTGGTCGTTTTATCCAGTAATTTGCAACAAAAATAAGCCAATGATTCGAATTATGGAAACATTGGCTTAAACAGGATTCAAACGATCAAGTTTTTGATCTACCCAGTTTTAATTGATCTATTTTTTTCCTTTCTTTTGTTGCAAGTATTCTTGATACGACTCTTCGGCAAATCGTCTTAAAGAATCACCAATAGCAGCATATTGAAATTCATTTAAATTGGCGAGCGATGCTCGGGCAGATGGATGCTGTACACCAAAACCAGAGCCAGGAAGTAGTACGACACCCGTTTCATCTGCCACATGGAACAGTAGTTCGGTCGGGTTTTTATTTTTCATGACCCAATCTGCAAACTCATCGCCGTATAAGATACGCGAAGTATTTTCTAAATTGATCAAAGTATAATAATTCACCGCATTTGGATCCTGTGGAACGTCTACACCGAGTTGACGATAGAGTGCTGCATCACGTTCACGAACTACAGATTTAACGGCTTTTTTATAACTTTGACGAGAGTCCATAAGGTTAAATAAGGCGAAGAGTACCATTTGTACTTGTTGTGGTGTAGATAAGCCCGCGGTATGATTTAATGCAACATTACGACTGTCGGCAACCAAACGATCAATAAATTTAATATTGTCTGGGTCTGTAGTGATTGATGCGTAACGCTCTTCAAGTTCTTTTTTATCCTTTGTCGATAATGCGGCTAGCTTCTGATCTAAAACATTATTCTTCGTTAATGCAATGACGCCCAGTCGCCAACCAGTTGCACCGAAATACTTAGAGAAAGAGTAAACAAGAATTGTATTATTTGGACAGATTGCAAATAGGGATTTAAAGTTGTCAGCAAAAGTTCCATAAACGTCATCTGTGAGAATAATCAAGTCAGGACGCTTTTTTACGATATCAGCTAAAATTGCTAAACCTTCATCACTTAATTTGACGGAGGGTGGATTGCTTGGGTTTACGAGAAAAAAGGCTTTAATGGATGGGTCTTCTAGTTTACGTAATTCTGATTCAGGATATTGCCATTCTAAGTTAGGATCGGCTTCAATTAAAACTTCTTCGAGCTGGTAATCATTGAGTTTCGGAATTTCTAAGTAAGGTGTAAAGATAGGTGAACCAATCGCAATTCGATCTCCATTAGCAATAATCTTATTCTCTTTTAGGGAGTTAAAAATATATGCCATTGCAGCAGTTCCACCTTCAACAGCAAACAAATCGACATTTTCTTTAGGCATTCCTTGTACGCCCATTTCCCGTAAAATATATTCTTTAATAATCGTTTCGCTTAATCGAAGCATGCGATCTGGAACGGGATAGTTACAGCCTAAAATACCTTCTACCATTTCTAGTAGGAAAGCATCTGGATCTAAACCAAGTTGATCTCTAACATAAGAAATCGCTTTTCCTAAGAAGACTACTCCTGGTTTATCTTTATTTTGCATGACAAAATTATCAAAACGAGATTGTAATCCTACAGGCCTTGGGAAACCGCCTAAGCCTTCTGGCATATAAGAAAATGAAAACTCAGACTCTGTTGTAGAAAATAAACCTAACTGGAAAAATGCACGGCGCGGAAGGGTTGCTAAAAAATTTGGATTGCCACGACCTGCATTAAGCATGAGTCGGTCTGTTTTACTTTGGGCTAATTCCATTAAATTGTCTTTTAGTTCGAAAGGACTCAGTTTAGAGTATTTAGAGTAATCAATTTTCCCCATGGGGATTCTCCTGAATGTTATAAAAAATTTGATGATAGGATTTATGGTGTCATCGATGATTTATGCTAGACCTACAATAAGTGGACCAAGCAAGGTTAAAAATACATTTGCTAATGCGTAAGTGATAGCAAATGGAACCGTTGGAATAGAATTACCTGCTTTATCGAGTACATCACCAAATGCAGGGTTGGCACTGCGTGCTCCAGAGATAGCACCAGCCATAACAGCAACGTTGTCGTACCGAAGTATGTAGCGTGCAAAGAGCATAGAAAGAATTAATGGAACCAGTGTAACGACGACACCGATCATAAATAGAGATAATCCACTTTCTTTAATGGTATGAATTGCTTGTAAACCTGATTGCAAGCCAACAGTGGCAACGAAGCCTGCAAGACCCAGATCTTTTAATAATTGAGATGCAGCGAGTGGCATGTTTCCATGTACTTGATTTCGACTACGTAACCAACCAAATAGCAGACCAGACAATAAGGCACCACCACCAGCACCTAATGTTAGAGGTACGCCTCCAATACGTATTACAAATAAGCCTACAACCAGCCCTACAACCAAGCCTGCGCCATGAAAGATCCAATCTGTTTTTAGGCTTTCAGGCAGCGCCTTTCCAGCTTCTTTGACTAATCGTTCAAGGTCACTTTTAGTCCCATAAACAGTAAGAACATCTCCTTGGCGCAATGTTGTGTTATCACTTAGAACTTGTGGTTCATCATTATGTTTAATCGAGAGTAGGTAAATACCGTGTTTTAAATAGGCTGGCGTATTGCTTTTTATGTCCCCTAGGGTGCGATTAATGTATTTAGAGTTTCTTAAAATAACATCGGTGGTGTCCATGATCATTTCCATCCCTTGAGAGGATTGGAGTTCTGATCCAATAGCATCTGCGACAGCAACTACATTTGCACGACGGCCAACAATTAAAACGATATCATCTGTCTGTAAAATAATTTCAGGAGCGATATCAATAAATTTGTCATTTCGTTTTAATTTCTCGATGGTTACACTCGGTTGTTTATTTTCTAATTCAGCAATAGATTGTCCTGATGCGCTTGAGACTTTATAAATACGTCCAACAATTTCAGGCATTGCTAACTCTTGCCCAGGTGTGAGTTCAAATGCACCTTTTAGCCGTTCAGCTTGTGCTTTTAAAGCATCATCATGTATTTCCCGACCCATAAATTTAGGCAAGATATTGACACAGATAATAATTGCACCGAGGGAACCAAATATGTAAGTAACGGCATAACCAATTGCAACGTTTGCTTGAAGTTTTTGAATTTCCACAAGAGGTAAATCTAAGCGAGAAATTGCATCTCCAGCTGTTCCAATAATTGCAGATTGTGTCATTCCACCTGCAGCAAGGCCTGCGGCAAGACCTTTATCGAGATGGAAAATTTTGGCCATAATTAATACAGTAATTAAGCCACTCACAGCCATAAATACTGCCAATAAAATTTCTTTAATAGATTGGGGGCCAAGTGATTTAAAGAACTGCGGCCCACTTTCAAATCCAACTGCATAAATGAAGAGAGCAAATAAAATTGCTTTTACGCCGTTATCAATTGGTACGCCGAGTAAACTTAATACGACTGCAACGAGAAGAGAGCCTGCGACACCGCCAAATTGAAATTTTCCAAATTGGAATTGTCCAATCCAAAAACCAATTGCTAATGATAAAAACAGTAGTATTTCAGGACTATGCGTTAATTCACTTTGTAACCATTCAATCATTATTCAATCTCACATTTATTATCTGCTTAATGTTTAGGGCTGGAGTTTATTTATTTTTCTTGTTAAAAATACTATGTAGATGTTGTTCGTGCAATTATGAGAATTTTATTCGTTTTTGAATTTTATGAAGATAACACTCTGAAAAAAATGATTAATTCATGCGCTAAATAGATGTCTCAACAATATTAGTTTAACGAAAGATAAAGTAATATTACATAAAGGTACAATTTGAAATTGGATTAAGTTGTTGATCAAAACAGCATCATTTAGTTTGAGCTTTCTAAAATTTTTTAAATATACAAACGTTCTATCGAGTGTTGCTATGCCAACAGTGAATTGACAGTTGACTGTTTAAAACATAAAAACAATAAATTCAGAAATAATATAAGTATATGGATTAATTATAAATATTAAGTTGGCATGGTTTTGGCAGTAATACAAACAAACGCGTAAGTCTTTCAAGGCGACACAGCATATTTCGTCATCTCACGAATTTTTTAAATTTTAATGTTGATGCGTCATTACGTTTCAATTTCATAGAAAAGATCGAATTCAAGCATATTTATTTGAGTAAGGAGCATGAGCCATGAGCCAATTACAACATACATTTAATACAACAAATCATGAAAATTATCAGGCGTTGGCTGACAAATATCGTCCTGTGTTTGCACGTATTGCCGAAGATACTTTACAGCGTGAAAAAGAGCGGATTTTACCTGTCGAACAAATTCAGTGGCTTAAAGAGGCAGGGTTTACTTCTACAAGAGTGCCCATTGAATATGGGGGTGATGGAGCATCATTAGCACAGTTGTTTCAGTTGCTGATTGAATTGTCTCAGGCAGACTCCAATATTACGCAAGCCTTGCGTGGGCATTTTGCATTTGTGGAAGACCGTTTAAATGCACATCGTGACAGTGACCAAAGTCACTGGTTCAAGCGTTTTGTGGAGGGTGAAACGGTAGGCAATGCATGGACTGAAATTGGCACTGTCAAGATTGGTGATTTAATTACCAAAGCTTACCAGCAAGATGAGAAATGGAAGGTCAGTGGTCAAAAATACTATACCACAGGCAGTATCTTTGCAGATTGGTTGGATTTGTTGGTAAAACTTGAGGAAACAGGGGAATCGGCGATTGCGGTGACCAGAACCAAGCAAGCGGGTGTGGTCATTGAAGACGACTGGGATGGTTTTGGGCAACGCACGACAGGTAGTGGTACCACTACAGTAAAAAATGCGGATGTCGAAGAAATTATTATTTTTGATACCCGATTTAAGTATCAAACCGCATTTTATCAATTATT